>CAMXTM010000169.1 GCA_947246775.1 uncultured Clostridium sp.
TATCAGGTAACTCCATTCCTGTATCTCCAAACAACACTTTAAATTCATTATGTGGTAATGTTCTTTGTACAATATCCAAAACAACTATACTATCTTTTCCGCCACTAAAAGCTACATAAAACACATCTACTTTATCTTTATATTGATGATATGTATTATATACTTTTCTTATCGTTTCCTGCACAAGGCTTTCTAGCAATGCTCTATTTTTTTCTACCATTGCAGGCACATCAACAAAGTCAAGTACATTTGATTCGAGTTCTTCTACCAAAATCAGTTCTGGCGCTGTGTACAATGTACCCCCTTTTGTTTGCGCTATCTTTTTTCCACGATAAAAATAGTTATTCGCTTCTGCCCACATATACGGAAAAGTATCTTCTTTTTTATATTGGAAATATTTATCAAATCCTAAAATATCCATTTCTTTATAATATACGGGACGAGGCTCTTTACTAAATGCAAGAGGGGAACTGTTTAAAAGCAATCCGCCTGTCTCCTCGTCCCATTCATAAGAATACATTTTTTATCAGCCCCTTTTTTCTCTTTTTACTCTTGCTATAATATTATCTATGCCTGCATAACTTGGACGTGCTAAATACCCTTTTTCACACAGATAATTTAATACTTCTTGGCTATCATCTGAAAAAAAGTCATTTTTTAAAATATAAATTATCAACTCATCAAATGATTTGATATTAGACCCCTTTTTTACAATTGCGCCAACACAATCCTCTACATAGTAACGATTGTTGATAAGCTTATATGCTGCACTAAAATGCGCTACATACTGCTCTAATAAATAAATATTCCAAGAAAAATCTGTTTCTGGAAAAAATGCAAAATTAATCTCTTTTAGTGCAACATAATCTCCTATGCAATACTGTGAAATCGCAGCATCTGTAGTTTGCATATCAAAATTTGCTTGCTCTTTTGAAACAAAATTCGTTTCATTGATACGCATTGCATATTGGTAAATTGTTTTAAGGTTAATTTCTTGTACGCCAAGTTCTTTCTTTAATTCCTTTAAATCCTCAATCGTAAAAGTACTATGTTTTTTTGCAAACGCAGCAAAGCCATTTTGTAAACCAGCGCTTGACTTGCTCGTAATGATATTTGCTCCAAAATTAAATTTATCAGACAAATAATATGCAAGCGCATCTCTTTTTCCAATTTTAGAATATTGCTCAAAGCGTTCCATAATATTTGTATTTTCTAGCGCAGTAAACAATTTATCTACTGAAATAGAATTATTTTCAGAAATCGCTTTTGTAATGATGTCAGCAATTTCATCTAATTCTTCTTTATTTAAATCAAACATCGAAATATGAAAACATTCTTCACCACGTTTATTCCAAATAAAATCCCTCTTTATAGAAATGAGGTTTTTGATTCGTTCTTCTGGAATGTTAGGAAACGCTTGATAAATTCTTTGTATAGAAATTGGCGTACCATAATCTAAAATGACTTCTTTTATACTATTGCTTAAGTTAAATGAAGTATTTTCTTGATTGGAAAAATATTCTCTTTTAAAATAATAGTCTTTTAAAATATGTTGAAGATATTTTTTTAGCATTTCTTCATTATAAATGTTTGAAAATTCTCCTTGAAATTCATCAAATAACACTTTATAATAAATCACACTTTTTCCACTTTTAAAGCTGTTTTGAATGAAATCAATTAGTTTTTGTTTCATTTCTGCACTAGCAAGGGAATCTACAGAAAAAATGCGTTCCTCATAGAGTATGCCTGCTTGTAAAATTTTTTCTTCTATTCTATATTGTGCTAATTTATCATCAGCGTTGATATTTTCATTCCATTTTTCGTTATAGTATTTAATAAACTTTTTGATGTCCAAATAAGAACCTTTACGAAATCCCTTTGCAAAATATTCTGTTAGAATTTGTTCATAAGGATTTTCTGGTTTTTGTTCTTGCTCAGCCAATTTATCTAAATCGTTAAAAGTTGAGTTATCTGATTCAAAATGACTTATTTCTACGTTGTTTTCTTCAAAATCATTTTGTTCAGAATTGTTTGTTTCGGTGTTACTTGTTTCTATGTTACTTACTTCTAAATCATTTATTTCAACATGACTTATTTCAGTATTACTTGTTTCTAATTCTTCTAACTCCTCTAAGTCATCTAAATCCTCTAAAAGCAAATCGTCTAAATCTAAAGTAATTCTCTTTTCTATTACCATATAATGTCGTTTTATTGGTAAAGGTATTTTTTTTGGCTCTATATGATATTCTATGTCTGTCTTATTTAAATGGTCAGTTTTACTAAAATTATCATTATTATTGGCATTATCTGTATTGTTTAAGTCATCTATGTCATCTAAATTATCAGTTCTGCATAGACTATCCGTTTCACTTAAATTATTATCACTACTTAAAACATCACTTTTATTTATGCTATCTATATTTACCTCAAAAGGAGAGGACTGAACTTCCTTTGAAATTGGACAAGGAAGTGGTCTTGCAACTTTTGCGTATTCTAGTGTATACCAAGCTTCCTTGAATTTTTTAGCTTTTAATTCCAATGGATTGATATTATATTCACAATAAGCAAAAACAATATCAAAACGCTGTTGACAACAGCTTACAAAATCATCTAAATCACGTCCACCAATTAACCAAAGACAACCACCTTTTTCACGAAGGTCTTCATAGTCGATATTCTGGCTTTTAATATACTCCAGAAGTTGCCTATCTGCATTATTTTGAGATTGTATGGTGATACTATCTTTTACATCAACACTATTTGTGTTATCTATACTATCTTTTACATCAATATTGTTTGTATTATCTATACTATCTTTTATGTCAATATTGCTGATATTGTCAATATTATCTTTCATATCAACATTGTTTTTTACCTCAAAAGAAGAGGATTGTGTTTTCTTTTGAATTGGACGAGGAAGTGGTCTTGCAACCTTTGCATACGTTGTTGTCCACCAAGCTTCTTCAAACTTTTTACCATTTTTATTATAATGAAAAGTAATATCAAAACGCTGTTCACAAGCTTTTACAAAATTATCTAATTCATGTCCGCCAATTAACCAAAGACAACCACCTTTTGCTCGATGGTCTTCATAGTCTACCTCTTTGTTTTTGATATACTCCAGAAGTTGCCTATCTGCATTATTTTGAGATTGTATGGCTATACTATCTTTTACATCAACATTGTTTATATTATCTATACTATCTTTTATGTCAACATTGTTTTTTACCTCAAAAGAAGAGGATTGTATTTTCTTTTGAGGTGGACGAGAAAGTGGTCTTACAACTTTTGCATACGTTGTTGTCCACCAAGCTTCTTCAAACTTTTTACCATTTTTATTATAATGAAAAGTAATATCAAAACGCTGTTCACAAGCTTTTACAAAATTATCTAATTCATGTCCGCCAATTAACCAAAGAGAGCCACCTTTTGCTCGATGGTCTTCATAGTCTACCTCTTTGTTTTTAATATACTCAAGAAGTTGTTCGTCTGCATCATTGAGACTTATTTTTTTGTTTTTTTCTTTTTTATCACTATTTACTTCATAATAAATGGTAACAATATTTTTATTATTAATGCCACATAATTGAAGTAATCTATTGATTCTTAAAATAATATTATTTGCATTAAGATATGTTTCTAAAAATAAATTTCCTTCTATTCTTTCAGGTCTTCTCAAATATTGTTTATGAATCGCATCTGCAATATCAATAGAGCTATTGTTTGCAAATAAGCTACTATTTGTAAAACGAGAAATTTGACTTGCATAGTCCTGATACAAACAGCTCACTACTTGCACGTAGAGATTACTCCAATTCATAACATTATATTTCTTATCAAAATAAACAAAATACAATGGTTTTGTATCATAAAGATTTTGGTTTTCTATATTATTCCAATCTATGGTTAATAAATTTGATTTTGTTTTTTCAACAGTAGTATTTTTTTCTGTTTCTTTTTTTTCTGATGATATTTTTCCTACAGGACTTATTTCTACCTCATTTTGAGCAAATTCTGCTTCGTTTTCCTTTAAAAAGTCATAATAGTATTGGATTGCAGCTTTCATTTTTTTATAGGAACCAAAATAATTAGATTTAAGCTTTGAACTAGAATCTATGATTATTTTTATTTCAGAAATGACTTTTAATGATGCTGTTTCAAAAAAAGGTTTTTCTAGCAAAGGATAATCCTTGCTATTTAAAAAAGTTTTTTCGATTTCTACATATGCCATATAAAAATCATACATTTGCGCTGGAGAAACTTTTGCAGAAAGCCAAGCAAGAAATCTTTCTTGCAAGGATACAGAAACTTTTTGCTGCGTTGTTTGCTGCTGTTCCATTT
Organism: uncultured Clostridium sp.; assembly: GCA_947246775.1. Classification (GTDB taxonomy): domain Bacteria; phylum Bacillota; class Clostridia; order Lachnospirales; family Anaerotignaceae; genus Coprocola. The sequence continues at coordinate 4,342 of CAMXTM010000169.1, forward strand.
GTGTTATTTCTGCCTGCTCTTTTGCTCTATTTAATACTTTATCAAAATAAGGTCTGTTTGTTTTATACTGATTTATCATATCAACAAATATGGAAGGTGCATTACTTAATGTTGAAAGTTTATTATTAAATGCATTTCCTAAAATAGATAATTGAAGTGAAATACCATTTTCATTTCTAAAAATATCATCTATTTCCATTCCTAAATTTTTTGCTCGATTTCTTAAAGCAGTAGAGGTTTGTTGTATGGCTTCCACTCTGGAGAGTTTTCTGGATTCTATTTGTAAATAAGCATCAATTAAAATTGCTGTTTCTTCTTCACTCCAAAGTATTCTTGCCATTCTGCACACCTCTTCTCTATATTAAACTTCAAAAATCGACAAAATACTTTTTATTGCAATATTCTATATACAAAATTATCACAAAATATCCATAATAAAATTATTATAAATAAATTTGGATTACTAGTCAATATATTTCCCTAATATTATATATTTATATTTCCTCATACTATATAAGATTTTATCAACCAAAGAAATCGAAAAAGGAGTTGATAAAATGCTGTATACGTTGGACTATGGGCAAATAGGGAAAAGGATTAAGCAAGTTCGCAAAATGAAATCATTATCTCAAAACGCATTAGCAGAAAAAGCAGAAGTAACACCTAACTTTATTGCAAAAATTGAGGGTAACAATACACATATGAGCATAAAAACACTCATTAATATTGCTAATGCATTGGAAGTCAGCATTGATTATTTGTTTTTAGATGACAAAAATATGTTAGAACAAGGTAAAAAGACAAGTAATGATTTATTTATTGACACAATGCTTCAAGATTTTTCCGAATCTGACAAAGAACTACTCATTGATATGATTAACATTTTTAAAGTGTACAAAAATAAATAATCTCTTTTTACCTTGTTATTTTATTATGCTGTTCTTTTAAAAAAATGTGGTCTGCTAGAAGCGGACAAAAAAAGGTTTTACACTTTTTTAGAAAGTGTAAAACCTTTTATAAAAAATTTTGCTTTATGATTTTAAAAG
>CAMXTM010000170.1 GCA_947246775.1 uncultured Clostridium sp.
GACATGGCTCTTTTGCAGAAATTGCAAAAGCAATTGCAAATACAGAAATCGGTACAAAAATTGGTGCATTGCCACAGGGAGTCAGTAGAACTTCCATACAATCTGATTTTTATTATAGAATAAAAGATTTAAAATTAGAAAAATATAGACAAATGCAAGCTCAGATATTAGAATTGGATTTGAGAGAAAATACAAGAGTAAAAAGTAAAAAATCTGCTTTTTTAGATTTAGAACGCTCTTTCTTTTTACATAAACTTTCTGTATTGGGGATTCATTTTGCAACAAAACAAAAATCTTATCAAGAAAAAGCAACTTGGGCAGAAAGTTGGCAGTTGCAATGGACGCCAGAAGCAGAAATAGAAATTGTAGAAGCAGCATTACAAGGAGAAACTGTAGAACTTGCAACTGCTTTTTTATTAAAAGAAAAATTAGAAAATGCATCATCTATTTCACAGACAGCAGAAATATTAGAAACCGCTTTTATGTGTGGTATGCCCCAAATAGTAAAAAATGCTTCTAGCGTTTTGCAAGGACTTTCAGTAGAGGAAAACTCTATTACAGATATTGCAAATACAATAGATAAATTGTCTGCTGTAATACGATATGGCAATATTCGCCATATTGATGCAAAGCCTTTACAACCACTATTAGAACAACTTTTTTATAGAGCCTGCTTGATATTAGAAAAGAGCTGTATTTGTGATAATAATGCTGTAAAAGAAATTATTATTGCTATGGACTTATTAAATTTAGCTGCTATCAATCATGATACTTTAAATACAGAACAGTGGGTCGACGTATTGACAGAAATTTCAGATAGAGATGACTTAAATACAAAGGCTTCTGGTTTTGCTGCTGCTGTATTGTTGGAAAGAGGAAAAATGACACAACAAATGCTTTCAGAAGAAATGAAAAAAAGACTTTCTTATGGTATTCCAGCTGATTTAGGTGCAGGTTGGTTTGAAGGTTTAGCATTAAAAAATAAATACTCTTTAATTAGTCGTTTGAGTCTTTGGGAACAGCTTTCCGATTATATTGCATTATTAGATGAAAATGAGTTTAAAAAGGCATTAGTATTTTTAAGACGTGCATTTTCTTATTTTACAGCTTCGGAAAGAAATCGTATTGCAGAAAATTTAGGAGAAATATAGCAATTTGATACACAACAAGTAAGTGCAGTATTAAATGATAAACTTACAGATATAGAACATAACACATTACAACAATTAGATGATTTTGATTTTGGTGATATATGATGAAAAATAATACAGAACAAAAAATACAACAAAATTTAGCACGTTGGAGATTGATATTGGGGCAAGATACGCAAGAACAATTTTCAGATATGAGTGATTTTTCGCTTTCAGAAGAACAATATTTAATGGACGCAGCACTTGCTAGTATTTATGGTGGAGGACAACAAGAAGATATGCCTCGAAATGGTAAAAATGGTAGTGGTGCAGGAAATGCTTTATCTTCTCCCAAATTAACAAAGTGCTTAGGAGATATTCGGACTCTCTATGATAAAGACATTGTAACTGTCATACAAAATGATGCTATTGAAAGAAAAGGATTAAAACAGCTTTTAATGGAACCAGAAATACTAGAAAATTTAGAGCCAGATATTAACATGGCAGCAACTATGCTTTTGCTGAAAGACCAAATTCCTCAACGTTCAAAAGAGGGAGCAAGACTTTATATTAAAAAAATTGTAGAGCAAATCAATGCTATGTTACAAAATGATATACAAAGAGCTGTCATTGCTGCCTTAAATAAACATTCTCACTCTCCTTTGCCTTCTGCGTCTGCTATTGATTTTAAATATACTATTTCAAAAAATCTAAAAAATTATAATGCAGATTTAAAGGCAATTATACCAGAAAGAGTTTATTTTTTTGATAGAGCAAATAAAACAAATAGCTGGACAGTAATATTGGATATTGACCAAAGTGGTTCTATGGGAGAATCTATCCTATATTCTTCTGTTATGGCTTGCATATTGGCAAGTATGAATACTCTCAAAACAAGAATTGTAGCTTTTGATACTTCTGTCATTGATTTAACAGAAAAAACAAATGACCCTGTAGATTTACTTTTTGGCATACAAATGGGAGGCGGAACAGATATCAATAAATCAGTTGCCTATTGCCAACAATTTATTGAAACACCAACTAAAACATTATTCTTTTTAATATCTGATTTAGAAGAAGGAGGAAATCAGTCTGCCCTTTTACAAAAATTAAAAGATATGAAAGAATCAGGTGTAACAGTGATTAGTCTTCTTGCAATAGCAGATGGCGGAAAACCTTATTATAGTGCAAGTATGGCACAAAAAATTGCTAGAATGGCTATCCCTTGTTTTGCTTGTACTCCAGAGAGATTACCAGAACTATTGACAGCTGCACTAAAAGGGCATGATTTAGGTGGATTTGATAGGAGGAATTAATTTGAAAAAAGATAAAAAAGCAATTCTTGTAGTGAGTTTTGGCACAAGCTATATAGATACTTTAGAAAAAACAATAGCTGCAATTGAAAAAGAAATACAACAGCACTATCCAGACTACACAGTATATCGTGCTTTTACAAGTCAAATCATTATCAACAAATTACAGAAAACACATAATATTAAAATTGATACTGTAAATGAGGCGATGGAAAAAATAGTAAACGAGGGTTATACATCTGTTATTTGTCAGCCAACACATATTATGCATGGCATGGAATATGAAAAAATGATAAGTATGATAGCACCTTATAAAAATAGTATAAAGGATATAAGATATGGAGCACCTTTGTTATCTTCCTCAAATGACTATGATAAAGTTGTAGAGGCAGTAATGCAACAAAACAATTATTTGTCTCAAAAAGATACTCTTATTTTAATAGGACATGGTACAGAACATTTTGCTGATGCTTCTTATGCTGCATTAAATTATCGTTTTTGTGCCAATGGATATGATAATGTATTAGTAGGTACAGTAGAGGGCTATCCAGATATGGAAACTGTTTTTAAAAAGTTGCAAAAAAGAAAAACAAACACCGTTTATATTACTCCATTTATGATTGTAGCAGGTGACCATGCAAATAACGATATTTGTGGTGATGAGGAAGATACTTGGAAAACAAAAATAGCTACTCAAGGTTATACCGTAAAGCCAATATTAAAAGGTTTAGGAGAATATAAAGGTATTAGGAATATCTTTATAGAACATATTCAAAAAGCTATTACAAATAAAACGGTATAATAGATATTAAAACATATTATACTTTTATTTTATAATAATACATTGCTTTTTTATTTAAAATATGCTATATTTTTGCAAAATACATATAAAAAAGAAAGGAATTATTTATGAAAAAAGAAACTGTTATGGAATCATTGAAACAACCAAGAGTTTTAACTGGTGTTGCTATGCTGGTTGCTCTTAATGTAATACTGAACTATTTTAATATTATGATTGGAAGTACCCTAAGAATTGGTATTTCATTTTTGCCCATTGCTGTTTGTGGTATGATGTATGGGCCAATGATTGGTGGAATAGCAGGAGTAATTGGAGATATTGCAGGGTTTATTACAAAACCAGTTGGTAGCTATTTTCCAGGTTTTACAATTAGTGCTTTTATAGTAGGGTATTTATTTGGATTGCTACTATATCGAAAACAAATTACACTAGCAAGGGTATCAGGTACAGTATTATTATATACCATTATTATTAGCTTAGTATTATCTCCATTATGGCTTTTTATTTTGTATGGTTCACCACTGTTTGCACTATTACGCGTTTATAAGGCTGTGTTACAGTATCCGATTAACGTAGTTATGTTATATACTGTAACAAAATTTTTGTCACGCTATCATATTGTTGAAAACCGAGTCTACTAGTAATATAAAAAGAATTGCACAATATTGTGTAGTTCTTTTTTTGTTTTACTTTATAACATACAGTGATAGTTTAGATTGGAAAGAATTGGGGGCAGAACATGAAATCAATCAAGTGTTGAATCATAAACATTTAGGAAATGGTTCTATTATATTGTTCCATAATGACGCAAAATATACACCTCAAGTCTTAGATAGCATTATAAAAGGACTAAAACAAAAAGGCTATGAAATTGTACCTATTTCTGAAATCATAATAAAGGATAATTATGAAATGGACCATGAGGGTAGACAAAAATTAAAATCTTCCACAAATTGATAAAATAGATTGCTTTCTATTTATAAAATCAATACAATAATAACAATAAAATGATTTTATAAAGGAGGGCTATATTTGAGTTTACAGTTTGATAGTCAAAAATATACTTATTTATCCAGAAGAAAGGTAGTGTATGGTAAAAAGGGTATGGTATGTACTTCTCAACCATTAGCAGCGCAGGCGGGATTAGACATATTAAAAAAAGGAGGCAATGCCATTGATGCTGCCATTGCTACAGCAGCGTGTTTAACTGTGGTAGAACCTACATCAAACGGTTTAGGCAGTGATGCTTTTGCGTTAATATGGAAAGATGGAAAATTATTAGGGCTAAATGCAAGTGGTATGTCACCAAAAAATATTACTGCACAAAAAGTAAAAGAACAAGGTCATCAAAAAATGCCACTTTTAGGTTGGATTCCTGTTACTGTACCAGGTGCAGTAGGAGCATGGGCAGAGCTTTCTCAAAAACATGGCAAATTACCTTTTGAAACATTGTTACAACCTGCTATTAGCTATGCAAAAGAGGGATTTGCTGTCACACCAACTATTGCTAGACTTTGGGAAAAATCTTTTCAGACATACAGTAAAGAATGTAAAGAAACAATATTTGATGAATGGTTTCGTATATTTGCACCAAAAGGCAAAGCACCTTGTGCTGGAGAAATATGGAACTCTGAAAATCATGCAAAGACATTACAGGAGTTAGCTGAAACAAAATGTGTTTCATTTTACAAAGGCGCATTAGCTGACAAAATAGACCAATTTTCAAAATCAACAGGGGGCTATTTAAGGAAAGAAGATTTAGAAAACTATACTCCAGAATGGGTAGAACCAATTTCTATCCGTTATAGAGATTATGATGTTTGGGAAATTCCTCCAAATGGTCATGGCATTGTAGCACTTATGGCATTAAACATATTGAATGGGTATGATATAAAATATAAAGAATGTACTGATACATACCATAAACAAATAGAGGCAATGAAATTAGCCTTTGAAGATGGCAAAAGATATGTCAGTGACAAAAGATTTATGAAAGCAACTGTAGAGCAACTTCTTTCTCCAAAGTATGCTGAAAAAAGGCGTCAAGAAATCACAGATAAAGCAATTTTACCAAAACATGGAAATCCTTATTGTGGTGGTACAGTATACCTTTGTACAGCAGATGAGCAAGGCAATAT
>CAMXTM010000171.1 GCA_947246775.1 uncultured Clostridium sp.
AAGGGCTTTCCGAAATAGTTCGGAAAGCCCTAAAATCACCGTTTTTACAAATTATTCAATAATTTCAGTAACAGAACCAGCACCTACTGTTCTACCACCTTCACGGTTTCTTTTTTATGAAATTACTGCTATTTTTATTGATTTTTCATCGCTTTTATGCTCCAAAATGCTCTATTTTATATATATTATATCATTTATCCAAAACTTTTAGAGCCATTTTAGAGCCAACCTTTTATAACTAGTTTTTATATTTTCACTCAGACTTCTCCTCTTCCCAGTTCTCCATAATCTGTACTGCTCTTCTAATAACTCGTTCTTTCAATGCTGTTTCTTCTGATGCTGTATTAGAATCACTCTGTTCTGGCTCAATACCGAAAGCAGCTAATTCTGACATTACTCTTTCCATTGTTTTATCTGGATTACTATAATATTCACTACCTCTAATACGAATAAATCTCCAACCAAGCCTTTCCAAAATAGCCTGTCTTTCCATATCTTCTCGTATTTTACTCTCTCCACTATGATATAATTCACCATCACATTCAATAGCAATTTTTTTATTTCCATAAATTGCTACCATATCAATGCGATAAGCACCTACTGCCCATTGCTGCACAATATGGTATCCATTTTTTACTAATGTACTTGCAACAGAAACTTCAAAAGGAGAATCTGCTTCTGCTTCTATTTTCCTAATTTGTTCTTGGAAATGTTTCGGATTTGTAACATATTCTATCAAATCTTTTCTTAAATCTCCTGGTTTTAAATCATTATTTACATCTAAAGAATGTACTACCCATACTTGGTTTTTTGCTCTACTCATTGCTACATTATATCTTTGTTTTATGGCATTATTTGAGCCAAACCCACGCATCATCAATGGTCCTTCTCCTTCATTACTATCTACAAGGGATATAAAAATAACATCTCTTTCATCTCCTTGAAAAAGAGAAGCATCTCCACACAAAATATTTCTTTCATGGTATTGCTTCGGATTTATTTTAGCAAGAGCATATCTTTCAATTACATCTGCCTGATGCTTTGCTAATAATGAAATGGCACCAAATGTCATATTTTCATATTCTGGCTGCTCCATACAAGCTAACATAAGTGCAACAATATTTTTTGCTTCTACTTTATTAATTTTGTTTGTTTTTCCTTCTCTTTTGCCATTTACTCTATAAGAAATGGTTGCTGGTTTAATACTAACTGTACTATCTTCCCTTAATGGTTTGATTTTATAATCATAAGATAAACGATTACTATATTCAATAATATCTGGTACACATCTAAAATGCTCTTTCAACATTAATGTCTTAAACATAATAGCTGCAATATCATATAAAGAAGAATTGCCATCATAAAGGGACTCATTTGGAATCTTTCCTTTCAGATACATATTGATTAAATTATCCATTTTATCAATTTCCATTCCCACATTAGAAGGGCTGACCTGTTCATTATCTCCTACAATAATCACTTTTTTTGCAAGATATAATATAGCTAAAGCTGATATATCTGCTTGACTAGCTTCATCAATAATCACAATATCAAATCTATTTTCTTTCGGGTCTAGGTTCTCCAGTGCTTGATTGATAGACATAATCCAAGCTGGTACAGATTTTTGACATTTTGCCATCAATTTTTGTGCTTCTCTCCTGCGTTTTGCTGTTCGTTTGCCAGTTCCTTTTCCTATTTTTTTTACGGTTTCTTTCCACATTTTCAAGTTTTGCTGTTGATTTTTGTCTTTTTCTATATTTTGTAAAAGAGCATACCATGCTTTCTTTTCAGCAAGGCTTGCTGTTACTTTTTGTAAGTTCTCACTTAAAGAAAGTACATCTTTTTGTAACTGCTCAAGAGGTTGTTTTGTAATATCCTCTATAATCATATTCAGTTGTTTCCATTTCCAAGCATTTTCAATATTTTCAGGTAATTCTGAAGAACCGTGCATACCAATACGCTTTTGTATTGCCTTCGACCATTCTGGTGCATTCAATGCAAGTTGTTGCAATAACTCACACCTCTTATGATATTCTATATTTTTATTATAGACTAAATGCAATACATCGTACTCTTTTTGATATATTTCTATTTCTTCTTGTTCCAAAGCTGTTATCAGATTTTTACAAACAACAGATTGCTCTTTTGATTTTAACACTGCCTTGATTTCTTCTAATTTTGTTTCATAAGAAGGTAATTGCAGTCCTATTCCTTCTGCAATAGACACATATTGGGGTAAAAGTTGATATACAAAATTTATCTGTGCTTTTATCTGTTCTCTTGGAGACATTTCTTCACTGATTTGCAGACAGTTCTTAGAAAATCCACATTCCGAAAATAAAGTTTCTATCGGTTTATAAATAACCACATACCAATCCAAACCATCTTCAATTTGTTTTACAATCTTCATTCCTTCTTGTTCTGGTTCTCCCCCTAAAGAAGCATAGGTAATACCCCCTTTATTTTCAATTAACGTATCCCAAAATTCTTTGATTTCATTTCTCAAAAATGCCAATTTCATATATGACAGTAATATTTCACAATCTTCCACTGTAGAAAGAAATTGTTGGTTAATTGTTACTTTACTATACAGTTCTTTCCAATCTTTATGTAATGCGAATGTAAGGAATCCATTTACTTTTTTACCTTTTGCAATAAATTCTTTCATTTCCTCTACAATCTGCATATTTTTCTCCGAAATATCTTCTGGAGCAATTTTAATTGCTTTACCCACAATTTTTGGCATTACATCATTTGAAACTTCATTTGTCTCTTTTATTTTCTCTACAAATTTTTTCCATACTACCTTATATCCATTTTCTTCTTTGCCTGCTAACATAACATCTATTTGCCATTGTAAAAAATCTTTTCTTTCAGTAGTATTACAAAGTGTTTTTAACTTCATGAGTTTTTCTTCATTTAAGTTGACATAAAGTGGTGTTTGTTCTATAGTAGCAGTATAATTTTCCAAATCAATCAAAACCTTATGTTTATCTATTTTTTCTTGTAGTTGTACCATATTCTCTAGTACTTCTTTTCTCTTTTGCAATATTTCAGCAAATTCTTCTGGACTTAAAATTGTATCTGGAGCAGGCAACTGATATTGTAATTCAACTTCTTCCTCTTGTGAAATACTTCCATTTGTCTCGTACAAAAATTTTAATTCTTCTACGGATAAAGGCAGTGGTTTATATAATGCTACAGTTCCTGGTAAATATGATAGTGTTTGCTCATACTCTTTTACAAATTTTGCTGCTTCTATGACACTATAACCCTTTCCAGCAATGACAATAGACTCATACTCTTTTCGCTGTATACTATAAATACGATTTCTTGTATCTTCTAATTCTTTTAAGATTCCTTGTCTTTGTCCTTCATACTTTTTCACTTCTTGCAATACTTCTTCTGGCGTATGATATGAAATATATTCTGTAATACTATCAATAGATTGTTCCATATCTGTATTATTATCTTCTAAAAGAGAAACACACAAACTTTGTAGCTCTGGTACTACTTTTTCTTTTACAACAGAAAGTGCCTTTTTTGTCTGACTTGTAACCAAAATATTTTTCCCTTGTGCTAAAAAATGCCCCATCAAATTCGCTATAGTATGCGTTTTACCTGTTCCTGGAGGTCCTTGCACAACAACTGCATTATATTTTTCAATATTTTTTGCAATTTCCAATTGCTCTTTATTGGCATCTTTTGATAACAAAATATCCTTGTCTTCTCCTCTTGCTAAAGAAAGTTCTTCTTTTAAATCTATTTTTTCTTCTTGTTTTGGTTTATCGCCTTCTCCATTTAGGAAATTTACCAAAGGACCTTCTATGTTTTGGCTTTCTTCTATTTCTTTAATAGTTAAATCCAATGATCGTAATACACCACTTATTTTTTCTCGCACAAATAAAACCGGATTGCAATAAACAATAATCTCATCTTTTTCATTGGCTTTTTCTTTTTCATTTTCTAAGTATCTACTGGAAGAATCTAAACTATGTGTAAAACTTTTCAGAAATGAATGTGTATTTTCTTCCAATGGGTGATATAAATTTTCCTCTAATTCTTTTTGTGCCATTTTTATAGCTTCAGAATTTATGTTTCTATTTTTGATGCTTTGTAAAAATGTAATATTCAATTCTGAGTCTTTTTCAGAATCTTTGATAATAATAGTATTTTCCTCAGCCTGAAATTCTATAAAAACTTTCTTTAATAAAACAGGATAAAATACAGTATGGTCTGTCTTATCCTCTAATATCCCTTCCCCTATTATTAATTCTAGTCTTTCAGAATCTCTTCTAAGTTCTTCATAATATTTTCTTAATTTTGTAAAAAGATTGTCTATTTCATCAATACTTTTTCGTTCTACTTTCCATTTTTTTCTTTCTTCATTCCAGTAACGCCACTCTCTTACTCTTTCATTATCTTCTAGTAATTTTATTTTCTTTTGTATACCATTTTCTTCTTGTAGTATGGATTCTTTCCATTTTAATTCAATAGTGGGGTCTTTCCAATCCCCAATAACAAATTCTTTCAGAGAATCTGATATCTCTGGACAAGAACTTATTTCTGGTTTTCTTACTTGTAATATAATAGAGTCTTCCTCATCTATATCTTTTATAATACCTTCTTTTTCCAAATAAGGACATTTTATATATTCATTTTTTTGTGGAATTTCTTTCAAAAACTGAAACCATTCTTCCTGTTTCACATTTGTTTTTACTTTAAATCTTTGGGTATAAACTCCTTTTAAATATTGAAATAAATTCATTGCTGCTTCTATATGATTCAACAAAATACACCACACTTTTATAAATTTTTTATTTCTTACTCATTATCTATCATAATATAAAATTCGACATTGAGCAACATATTATTTATAAAAAGTAGTGTTATCTATTATGTCAAACAAATTTTCTACAACAAAATAAGAAATAAATATATATTTTTTTAAAATACTTGTTATTTTCCATTTTATAAAATAATGTTTGTAGACCATTGTATAAGATATTTCCGTCAATATCTTTATCTCATCTTTCTATATTTTTATATTTCCTTTATATAAACTTGCTTCTTGCTCTAATTCTTTCAATTTTTTTATCACACTTTCTTTTTGAGGGTATTTTTCTTTTTTCCATTGTTCTACCATTTTTCTAGCTTCAGAATATATCTTTAAAAATGATTCTACATCTTTATATCCTTTTTGTTGAACTATTTTATGTAGATTTTCTTTTGCAACATTGATATCTTTTTGACAGTTTTCTATTTCTTGTTGAAGTATCCTTTTTTGTTT
>CAMXTM010000172.1 GCA_947246775.1 uncultured Clostridium sp.
ACATATTTGAATTTTTTAATAAAAAAATATGTTACCCATAATACAAAAAATAAAATAATAGAAAAATAAAATTTTTCCCATAAAAATAAAAAAATTGTTGCTTTTTTCAACATAAGATGGTATAATATATTACCGTGAGTACAGGCAGTCCGCTGTGATGCAAAGGGTATCATAAGAATGTCTTTGAGGAAGGGAGGAAACAAATAATGGATATTATTAGAGAATTAGAAAAAGAACAACTCAAAAGTGATATTACACCTTTTAATGTAGGTGATACAATTCGTTTTTATGCAAAAGTTGTAGAAGGTACAAGAGAAAGATTACAGATGTTTGAAGGCGTTGTTATTAAAAGACAAAACGGCGGTATTAGAGAAACATTCACTGTAAGAAGAATCGCTTCTGGCGTAGGCGTAGAAAGAACATGGCCTTTACACTCCCCAAGAATTGACCGCATTGAAGTTGTAAGACGTGGTATTGTAAGACGTGCAAAATTGTTCTATTTAAGAGATAAAGTTGGAAAAGCTGCAAAAGTAAAAGAAGTATTGAGATAATGATATAGAAAGCCTTGATGGGGAAATCATCAAGGCTTTTTTCATATGGTAATGTGTAAAGAAAGGGGATATACTATGACAGATAAAAAAAGAATACACTGGAGCATACAATTGCTTTTAATCATCGTACTTGTTTTTATATTAAGAACATTCATTTTTGGCACAATTACTGTAAAAGGTTCCTCTATGGAGCCAAATTTTCAACATGGAAATTTCGTTATTATCAATAAATTAGCATATCATATAGGAGAACCTCAAAAGGGTGATGTCGCTATATGCTGGCTAGATTCAGGCAACAGAAAAGAAAATATTATCAAAAGAATAATTGGCGTTCCTGGAGATGAAATTGACATGAGATTAAAAGAAGATGGTTGGGACTGGGAATATGTTTTATATGTTAACGGAGAAGAACAAAAAGAAGACTATATACCAGAAATAATACAACAGCCTGGAACAATAGATTACCCTTTTATAGTAAAAGAAAATTGCTATTTTGTTATGGGTGACAACAGAAATGCTAGCACAGACAGCAGAGAAGCAACTATTGGAGCAATTCCTAAAGAAAATATAAAAGGTAAAGTCGTTTTTAGATTATATCCTTTTGATAAAATAGGTGTTATTAAAAATACAGAAAAAGGTGATACAAAATGAATATACAATGGTATCCTGGTCATATGACAAAAACAAAAAGAATGATGACAGAAAATATATCTCTAGTTGATATTGTAATAGAATTAGTAGATGCAAGAATACCTTACAGCAGCAAAAATCCAGATATAGACGATTTAGCAAAAAACAAATACAGAATCATATTACTAAACAAATGTGACTTAGCTGAGGAGTATGCTACAACACTTTGGGAAAAATATTACAAGCAAAAAGGATTTGAAGTAATACAAATCAATTCATTAAAAGGAACAGGCATGAATGATGTAACTACAACAGCAAGAAAACTTATGCAAGAAAAAATAGAAAGGTTAAAATCAAAAGGCAGGCTCTTTGTTCCTATACGCAGTATGATTGTAGGAATCCCAAATGTCGGAAAGTCAACATTTATCAACAAATATGTCGGAAAAACAACAGCAAAAACAGGAGATAAACCTGGTGTAACAAGAGGAAAACAATGGATAAAATTAAAAAAAGATTTTGAACTTTTAGATACACCTGGCATATTATGGCCAAAATTTGATGATAAAGCTGTAGGATTAAAATTGGCTTTTACAGGAGCAGTTAATGATGATATATTAGACCTCATTACACTAGCAACAGAGCTTATCAATCATTTATTATTGCGTCATAGCGACTTATTAAAAAATAGATACCATATTGACTTTGACACGATAGAACAACCACATATTATATTACAAAAAATTGCTGTTGCAAGGGGATTTAAACAAAAAGGAGGAGAACCTGATATTGATAGAGCAGCAAAAATACTTTTAGACGAGTATCGAGGAGGAAAATTAGGAAAAATTACGTTAGAATTGCCACAAGAGTTGGTATCTTAAAGGAGATGTTTTATATGTTAAATCGTATCAAATCAAAACGATTAACTATGGCGGAATTGCTTTCTATTGCAGCAACTATTTATAAAAAAAATATTAAAACCATATTATTTGTCAGCTTTTTTATCATTATACCATTATTTTGTATCAATGAATGGTTAACATCAAAAGCTGTTATTAACTTAGAGTATTTATACAATGATGTAATAGATATGGATATGACAGCAGAAATTAACGCTATGACCAGTGCTTCACTTTACAGAATGGTTTCCTCTATTGCACAAATGGTGTTACAACCTCTAGCAAATATTGCAATTATATGGGGAGCAGTTAATGTTATAAAAAAACAAACAAATAGCGCAAAAGACAACTTTTTGTACAGTTTCTCAAAAGCACCTGCGGCTGTTTGGACAACATTTTTACAAGTGTTATTCTTATTTGTAATTATATTCAGCTTTTTACTTATGATGGTAAGTGCTATTACTGACCCATCTATACTATCAAAAATACTTCTTTTATTTACAATACTAATTTGTGTAGGAATTGTTTTCTATTTTACTACTATATGGATATTTGCAGACTGTGTTGTGGCAATACAAAATATGAGTGGACTAAAAGCACTCATAGCAAGCAAAAGAGCAGTACAATATCGTTTTTTAGGAATATTTTTATATATGATATTATTTGGAGCTTTTTCTAATGGTATCAGTATACTTGGAACAATAGCCCTCAACTATGTTTACGACAATGCTACTATTCCCTATAGTATATATTTTTTTAGTAGTATGATTTGGAGCTTTGCATACAATGTCGTAGTCAATGGATTTTATATTGTATTTTTAGTAGTGTTATTTTTAAATACTATTTGGGAAAATCATCAAAAAAACTCCATACATTATGCTGAAGTAAAAACAAATGATATACCACAAATACAACAATTACCTAAACCAAAAGAAATAAAAGAAACAGAAAAAGAAAATTTAGAAAATTCACTAATACAAGAGCAAAAAAATGATGTAAATTTAGATAAAAATATAGAATTAGAACACCAAAATCAAAAAGACGAACAAAGCAAATGATAAATTTAACAAAAAAACAATTATTTTTGCTGTTTTTTTCAAAAAAATTTACTATATTTTGTGCAAAAATATACTATTAAAAAATGACTGAGTTTGATATACTAAAGTAATATTACTCAGTTTTTTTGATTAGAGGCATTGTATAGAAATAATGCTCAGTACAAAATATATATGGGGAGCGTTATAATTTGCGCTGCGGCAGTTTTTGTTTGCTTCAAAGTATTTCAAAAAATCTCAAATTTTAATATGTAAAATAAAAAGGGGGAAACCATATTGTATACAAATGGAAAAACATTTTCTGCCGATGAACTAAAATATTTGCAATTACTTTCTCAAAATTACAGCAACATAAATCGAGCAAGTTCTGAAATCGTTAATCTAAAAGCAATATTAAATTTAGCAAAAGGTACAGAACATTTTGTATCAGACATACATGGAGAATTAGAATCCTTTCGTCACGTTTTAAAAAATGCCTCTGGTGTTATCAAAAATCATATCGAAGAAATATTTGGTGCAACCTTAAGAGAATCAGAAAAAAAATCTCTAGCAACATTGATATATTATCCAGAACAAAAATTAGAACAAGTTGCAAAGGTTGAAACAGATATGAACGATTGGTACAAAATTACATTATATAGACTCATACTAATATGCAAAGTAGTATCATCAAAATATACCCGTTCAAAAGTGAGAAAAGCACTTCCTCAAGACTTTGCTTACATTATAGAAGAGTTACTTCATGAAGACAGTATGGGTAGTGACAAACAGATGTATTATTCAGAAATTATCAATACAATCATTGAATTATACCAAGCTGACAGATTTATTATTGCACTTGCTCTTTTAATACAAAGGTTATCTATTGACCAACTTCATGTAATAGGAGATATTTTTGACAGAGGCCCTAAAGCAGCAAAAATAATGGATATTCTTTCAAATTATCACTCTGTAGATATACAATGGGGTAATCATGATATTTCATGGATGGGAGCAGCGGCAGGCTGTCAAGCCTTAATTTGTAATGTTATTCGTATACAGGCAAGATATGCAAACTTAGATACTATAGAAGAAGATTATGGCATCAATTTAATTCCTTTAGCTACTTTTGCTATGGAACAATATGCAAATGACCCTTGTACTCATTTTGAGCCAAAAGCTACAGAAGGTGTGCTTTCCGATAAAGATTTTAATATGATTGCAAAAATGCACAAGGCAATTGCCATTATGCAATTTAAAGCAGAAGCAAAAATTATAAAAAGACACCCAGAATTTCGTATGCAAAATAGGTTGCTTTTAGACAAAATTGATTTTGAAAAAGGAACGATTAGCATAGAGGGAAATACATATAAACTAAATGATACCAATTTCCCTACAATAGACCCGAACGACCCTTACGCCTTTACAAAAGAAGAAGAAGAAGTTATGGCAAAAATAAAATCATCTTTTGTAAATAGTGAAAAATTACAAACACATACAAGATTGCTTTTTTCAAAAGGCAGTATGTACAAAATATTTAACTCTAATTTGCTCTTTCATGGCAGTATCCCTATGAATGAAGATGGCTCATTAAAAACAGTATCTTTCCAAGGCAGGCACTACATAGGAAAAAGTTATTTAGACGCAATAGAGCGTTCTGTAAGAGAAGGCTATTTTAATAAAGCACACACTGAAGAAAAAAGAAATTGTATGGACTTAACTTGGTATTTATGGTGTGGAGAAGATTCCCCTCTTTTTGGCAAAAAGAAAATGACAACATTTGAAAGATATTTTATAGACGACAAAGCAGCACATGAAGAAATAAAAAATCCTTATTACAATTTAAGAAATGACGAAAGTGTTTGCGAAAGTATACTAGCTGATTTTGGCTTAGTACCAAAAAAATCTCATATTATAAACGGTCATGTTCCTGTTAAAGTCAAAAAAGGAGAAAGTCCTATCAAAGCAAACGGACGACTTATTGTAATCGATGGCGGATTTGCAAAGGCATACCAAAAAGAAACAGGTATTGCAGGTTATACCCTCATTTATAACTCTCATGGTTTACTTTTAGTTTCTCATGAGCCATTTGAGTCAACAGAAAATGCTATATTAGAAGAAAGAGATATTTTTTCCTCTAAAGTAGCATTGCAATACTCCAAAGAAAGAATCC
>CAMXTM010000173.1 GCA_947246775.1 uncultured Clostridium sp.
ATGATTTATCCCCTTTCTGCAAATATCGTCTATCTATTTTGCTTTGATAGTACCTTGTCCTTTTAGGTAAATCATATTGATTTCCAGTTTGTATATCTATGTCATAAATTGTATCATCATCTTCTACATACAAATCTAATCTTATATCTTTTGAACCATCTAAATCATCAATCACTTCTTCTCTTACAATCTTATTTATTTTTACAACATCAATATCCAAAATTAACTTTAAAAAATCTTTAACAATTTCTTCTACACTTAACACTTTTGTAAATAAAGAATTTTCTGTAATCTTTACCCTACTAAAATCAATTTCTTTTTTCATGACACACCTCTTATCTAATCTATTTTATATGCCCTATCTCAACTACAAAAACTTAAATTATATATAATCTACACAAGCTATATAATTAAGCTGATTATTATTAGAATCCTTATATTGTTTTATTTTTCCATCATATTCAAAATGATACAACAATACTACTGTATTATAATACATATCGCTATGTTTTTGATTGATATTAGAAAGAATTGTATCACAATAAGAAAAATTCTTTAGCAATTCACAAAAATCACATTGCTTTTGCTTTGAATATCCCACTTCTATAAAATCTTCATCATACCATGTTATACCAAAATGCAACTCAAATTTTGAGAGTATTTCATCTCCGTCTTCTGTATAATCAACTTCCATAAAATCTGTAAATGATTTTTCATTTTCAAAAACACCAAACCATACAGAAACTTTTTGCTCCTTTTCCATAGTAATCCTCCCATAAAGTAAAACAATTACAGCTCCATTGTTTCAGGGTTACGCAATCTCTGATGTTTAAAAATAGGTATATTATACTTTTTACCCAATTCTCTTACCAAATCCTTATAGCAGCCTTTCATTTTATCATGAAATACAATTGCTTCTACGCCGCCCTCGATTGCTTCAATACAATCAGATGCCCTTTTTACACCTGTTTCGTTTTCATACTCTCCAGCTACAAGCCACTGATTCGCTATAATATGTGTGACTCCAAATGCTTCCTTTTCTCCCCACTGTGTAAAAACAGCTTCCGCAAAATTTGGCTCAAAATGTACACCACCTACACACAACAAATTGTGTACACGTCTTCCATCATCTTCAAATATTTTTGTAAGAGAACGTGCTAATGCTCTTGCAGCTTGTACATTATTCCAACTTTCTGGCTCACTACCTACTTCAATATCCATCATTGCTACTGGAAATTGGTTTAACAGCTCAGCATTTCCCTCATTATGATACACGCCAGACCAATGTGTTGCTTCTGTTACAGTACGGAAATCATCTAAGCCCAAATCAATCCTATTTTTATCAATTGCTAACATTAAATTTCTCATATATCTAGGTCTTGCTGCGCCATAGTTACCACTGTTGACATCTCCCAAAGAATGTACTGTCAATACTTTTTCTAGTGCATTTGTACCCTCATGCCATGTCACCATACCAGATATATCAAAATCTGCAAAATATTTATTCATTTCGGGCAAAAGTCTCTCATATTCCAAGCAAATCGCTTTTCGTGTTGGCACAAAATAATACTCATTTTGCTTGCTATCTACATACTTCATAACTTCTTGTCCATCAAATAAAATATCTGTTTTTTCTGCCAAATATCCTTCTTCCTGCAAACAATCCCAAACATGATATGCCACATAACCAAATTCTCTATTTGTGTTTATAAAATATACTGCTCTCATATTACCTCTCCTTTTTTTAAAATATAAAAAGCGGAAAAAACTCTTTTATTTGAGCTTCTCCGCTTTATATCAATTTAAAACTTTCTTAAGTGGAATCCACTCACCAAATCCCTTAAAAGTTTAGACTGCTGTGACAGTTTTTCACTTGTTTCAGCACTTTCTTGTACCGCACTAGTATTAGATTGTACAACTTCGGCAATTAAATCAATGCTCTTTACCAATTCCTCAATCACTCTCTTTTGGTTTTGAGATGCTAAACTAATTTTATCAACAGAACCTGATATCTCTTCTGCTCCCTCTACTACTGCAAACAAGGATTTTGCTGTTTCATCAGCAATTGCTGTACCATGTTTTACAGATGCAAAAGAATGTTCAATTAACTCTGCTGTTTGTTGTAGTGCTTCCCCACTTTTTGCTGCCAAATTTCTGATTTCATCTGCTACTACTGCAAAACCTTTTCCTGCTACGCCTGCTCTCGCTGCTTCTATTGACGCATTAAGGGAAAGTAAATTTGTCTGTCTTGCAATTTCGCCAATCGTATTTAATATTTGTTCAATTCCTTTTGAAGATTCTCTAATATCAGCCATTGCTTCTACCAGTTTTTTCATTTCTTCATTACTTGTTTTGATATTTTCTCCTACCTGTTCTACAGTAATGCTCATTTTTTGAGCATCATCTGCATTTGCTGCTACATCATCTGATAAACTTTCTATCGATACTGCTAATTTCTCTATGGCTGATTCTTGCTCTAATGCTCCCTTTGATAAAATCTGCGCTCCACTTGAAACGGTTACAGAACCAGAAGCAACATCATCTGCTGAAATAATAATTTGATGCAATGTCTCATTTAAGGAATCTGTTATTTTTTCAATAGATGTTTGTATTGGTATAAAATCACCTATATATTTCTGTTTTATTTCAATATCCATATTGTTGTTTGCCATTTCTGAAAGCTGCTGTGATATATCCTGAACATAGTTATCCACTGTTTTACTAATATTATTGATACCACGCGCCAAACGTCCTAACTCATCATTTGTATTCACATCAATATCAATTTTTAAATTTCCTTTTTCTAGTTCGGCTGCTCCTGTTGTAATATATGTAATAGGATACAATGATTTTTTAATGATTCTATATATGATATACAAAAGCACAATACCAAATAAAATAACTGCAAGCATCAATTTAATCGTATTTCCAATAATTTCTGTATTAAATTCTGCCTGGTCAATAGCAACATACAATGTCCAATCATTGCCATTACCACTATTCATTTTTAATGGTACTGTAACAGAAACACCTCTATTCATTGTAGCAAAATTTGTAATTTTTGTATTTAATACATAATTACTATCCAAAAATTCACCACTTGGCATTGCTTCTAGTGCATCTGCATCTTTTCCTAAATCTTCATATCCTACTTCTGCTACACCTTTTCCTACATAGTCTGCATTATTCGTATCCAAAAGTATTGTTTTGTCTTCTGCAAGTGCTACCATATGGGTAGATTCATATCCTGTGCTTGCATATTGTTGTGTTTGCATATCACTTAATGCTACGTCACAACCTGCTACACCCAAAAATCCTCCTTGTGCATCATAAACTGGTGCAATAATACTTATCATCATAATGTCTTTTCCACGTAGATTATAGACATATGGTTCCATAATATAGGCTTCTCCAGAAGTCTTGATTTGTCTGTAGTATTCCTTTTCAAAATTGTCAAAAGCATCTTCATGTTTCTCAAATGTAATGCCATTTCCTGTTTCATCTGGATAAGCGATTGCTTCATAAGCAATTTCTCTATGATGTACACTATAAGGCTCACCATTTCCATCTGCAATAGCATTTTGTTCAAAATAGGCAAACACTGTTGTAAAGTTGTCATCGCCTGATAAAACACCTGCTAAAGCATTATCTATCGCATTCCTTTGTTGTTCTGGTGGAAGTGCTGATATGTTTTTTAACGAATTAGCAAATCCTATCGCCTGACCATATGCTCTTTCAATATTATTTTGTATTAAAAAAGCATTTTCATATGCAGAAGAAGCCAGTTTCCTATTTGTAATGTCAATCAAAGAACGCATCGATATAAACCCAGATGTTAATACTGTAAGCAAAAATATAATTGCTACAAAGATACTCATTTTAGCAATTAATTTTTTACTTAAACTCCCTGAATATTTGCTTTCAGCTATTTTGTTTTTTCCTGACATAAAAATTATCCTCCATTACATAATATAGCTTGAAATGTGACGATAAGCCAACATATTGTATTATAATATGATGTTATTAAAAAGTCAATTCATTTTGTCAAAACTTGATATAATATTAACGCAATGTTGTTTCTGTATCTGCACAGATAATAAATCCTATACTTTCGTTAACCGTTCCTGCTTCAAAATATCCCCAGCAGTCAACATTGACGCTATTTCCATTGACACTATAGCTACCATTCCAGCCATTGAGCAATGTTACATTATTACTAAATTGTAGTACAATATTACAGTGATTTTTTTGATATGCTGTATTATTTTTTATAGCACATTGATATTGATAATATCGTTTTCCATTTTGCTCCCAATGGTTCACTAATTTTGCACTAACGCTTAAACCATTTTCTAGTGTATTTTTTACTGTAGTATTGTTTTGTATTTGATTATGATTTTGTATTTGTGTTGCGCTTTGGTTGTGCAGCATTTCATAAAGCCATTTTCCACTCTCTGTTAGGTCTTCTAAAGTAAAACCATTCTTTTTTTGGCAGTCGCTTTTTAGGATTGCTGTACTTTCTGCCTTATTAGACAGATTCCATGCTACATAACTAACATGGTTTTCATTCATTACTCGCACCCATTCATTTGCTTGTGCTACATCGATTGCACCATTTCCGCTTGCATCACATATGCCATATTCTGATACAAAAATAGGCAATCCTTTTTGTATTGCATTTGTCATCGTATTGCGCAAGTCTTGTTTATGTGTTGCTGCATAAAAGTGCAATGTATACATAATATTGTCAAATCCAGTAATTGGATTTTCTGCTGCTTTATCCACAAATTGACTCCAATTTGGTGTACCCACTAATATCACATTATCCGGGTCATTTTTCCTAATGACAGCAATGACTTGTTCTGCATATTTTTTAATGTCTTCCCATGATGTACTACCATTTGGTTCATTGCATATTTCATAAATTACATTTGTCTGACTTCCATATATCTTTGACATTTCGTCAAAAAATATTTTTGCTTGTTCTATGTAGGTATTCGGGTTATTATCCGACAAGATATGCCAATCAATAATAACATACATATTGCAGTTTGTAGCATACTCTACCCCATTTTTAATTAAGCTTTTTAAATACTCTTTGTTACCATCTGTACAATACCCTCCATTTTCCGCTGTATACATCGCTAAACGAATTACATTGATGCCCCAGTTTTGCTTTAGTTCTGAAAAGCACTGCGGATTGATATAATCTGGATACCATGCAATACCATGTGTACTCAGCCCTTTTAGCTGCACTGTTTCTCCAGCACTATTTA
>CAMXTM010000174.1 GCA_947246775.1 uncultured Clostridium sp.
AATTTCTTTTTCTGCAAGCAATACACTAATGTGGTATAATAAATCAGACAATTCGTATATGATTTCATTTTTGTCACTGTTTTTTGCCGCAATAATACTTTCTGTTGCTTCTTCTCCTACTTTTTTTAATATTTTGTCTAAACCTTTTTCAAATAAATAGTTTGTATAAGAACCCTCTTTCGGATTTTGTTTTCTGTCCAGTATCACTTGATATAATTCATAGAGTACCTCTTTGTTTTCCATTACAATATTTCCTCTCCTTTTTCGTTTCTGTAAAAACAAGAACGCTTGCCAGTATGACAAGCAGCACCTATTTGTTCAATTTTGATAAGTACAGCGTCTGCATCACAATCATATAATATTTCTTTGACATATTGAAAATGCCCTGATGTTTCCCCTTTGTGCCAAAGTTCTTTACGACTTCTGCTATAATAATGTACTGTACCCTTTTCTAAGGTCAATTCCAGTGCTTGTTTATTTGCATAGGCAAGCATAAGCACTTGTCCGTTTTGGTAGTCTTGTGTAATAACAGGAATGAGTCCTTTTTCATCAAATTTTAGTTCATCTACAAAAGACATTTTTTTCTCCTCCCATTTTTCTATTTTATAGCCTGATTGCAATACCCCTTTGTTTTAAATATTGTTTTAAGTCTTTGATTTCTAATTCTCTAAAGTGGAACAGAGATGCCGCTAATGCAGCGTCTGCTTCGCCCTCTGTCAGTGCATCATAGAAGTGTTCTTTTTTTCCTGCGCCACCTGAAGCAATAACAGGGATATTTACCGCTGAGGAAATTGCTTTTGTAAGCGCAATATCATAGCCATTTTTTACACCGTCACAATCCATACTGGTTAATAAAATTTCTCCTGCGCCTAAATCTTCCGCTTCTAATGCCCATTCTACAGCATCTCTGCCTGTGTTTACCCGTCCGCCGTTTAAATATACATCAAAACCGCCATTTTCTCTTGCTTTTGCGTCAATGGCAACTACAACACATTGATTGCCAAATTTTTCAGCGGCTTGTTTAATCAGTTCTGGTCTTTTGAGTGCAGCACTATTGACTGATATTTTATCTGCGCCTGCGCTTAATATTTTTCTAAAATCTTCTATGGTTCTAATACCACCGCCTACAGTCAGTGGTATAAATACTTGTTCTGCCGTTCTTTTTACCACATCTAACATAATATCTCTAGCGTCAGAAGATGCGGTAATATCTAAAAATACAAGCTCATCTGCCATAGATTTGTTGTAGTAAGAAGCAATTTCTACAGGGTCACCTGCATCTTTTAAATTAACAAAATTGACACCTTTTACAACTCGCCCGTTTTTGACGTCAAGGCAAGGTATAATTCTTTTTGTGTGCATATTATTTCTCCTTATTTTATGATTCAAATTTTTTGATAATTTCTGCTAGTTCCAATGCACCTTGATAAAGTGCTTTTCCTACAATAACACCTTGTGCTTTGATGTCTTGTACATTTTGCAAGTCCTGCATATTGGAAATACCACCTGATGCAATAATGTCCATGCCTGTTTTTTCTACAAGTTCTTTTGTGGAAGATACATTGACTCCAGACATCATGCCATCTTTTGCAATATCGGTATAGATAATTGTTTTAACACCATATTCTTTCATTTTAAGGCAAAGTTCCAATGCAGATACATTACTGACTTCTTCCCAGCCTGCGATAGCAACATTACCATTTTTGGCATCAATGCCTACTACGATTTTATCTGCTCCAAATTTTTGTACTGCTTGTTTTACGATTTCGGGCTGTTTGACTGCAACTGTACCCAATATGACACGAGCAACTCCTTTTGACAATTTTCTTTCTATGTCTTCTAGGGAACGCACGCCACCACCCGTTTGTACAGGCACATCACTTAATTTTACAATATCTGCAATGATTTGTTCGTTTTGGGAGTCACCTTGTTTTGCGCCATCTAAATCTACAATATGCAAATAAGTAGCACCTTTTTCTATCCAATTTTTTGCTGCTTTTACAGGGTCTTGCTCATATATGGTTACATCATCAAAATTGCCTTGTTTTAATCTCACACATTTTCCATTTTTAATATCAACTGCTGGATAAATCTGCATTATGAAATCCCTCCGAAATTTTGTAATATTTTTAAACCAACATCGCCACTTTTTTCTGGGTGAAATTGTAGCGCAAATATATTATCTTTTTGTGCTGCAATTTGTATTTCTTTGCCGTAGTAGGTTGTTGCGCTGACAATATCCGCATCTGTCTGTAAATGATAGGAATGTACAAAATAAACATAGGGCTGTTCTGGCAATCCCTCAAAAAGAGGACTTTTCCTTTTAATATCAAGACAATTCCAGCCCATATGTGGTATTTTGACACCATCAGGCAAGCGTTTGATTTCTCCCTGCAATAAACCAAGTCCTTTATGTTCTCCATATTCGTAACTTTTTTCAAAAAACATTTGCATTCCTAGACAAATACCTAATAGTGGCTTTTTTTGCTCTACTACAGCGTAAATTGCCTTATCAATGCCCTTTTGTGTTATGGTTTGCATAGCATCTTGAAAAGCACCCACTCCAGGTAGCACCACTTTGTCCGCTTTTTGTATGACATTGACATCTTCTGTAATGACTGCTTCCATACCTAAATATTCAAATGCCTTTTGTACACTTCTTAAATTGCCCATGCCATAGTCAATTATTGCAATCATAGTTTAGCCCTCCAACATTCCTTTTGTAGAAAGTACACCTTGTATTCTTTCGTCATAACTGGTTGCAATGTCTAGTGCTTTTCCAAATGCTTTAAACATTGCTTCTGCAATATGGTGGTCATTGCTTCCAGCAAGCACTTTAATATGTAAATTAAGTCCACCATGCAAGCACAACGCCCTAAAAAATTCTTCAAACATTTGCGTGTCCATTGTACCTATTTTTTCTGCTTTAAAACTTGCATCAAATCCCAAAAAAGGTCTTCCAGAAATATCTAGCGCACAGATGACAAGTGCTTCCTCCATAGGCAAGATAAAACTGCCATATCTTTTGATGCCTTTTTTGTCTCCTAGTGCCTGCGTGATTGCCTTTCCTAATACAATGCCGACATCTTCTACTGTATGGTGACAGTCAACGTGTAAATCTCCTTCTGCTTTTAGTTCCATGTCCATAAAACCATGTTTTGAAACGTGGGTTAACATATGGTCAAAAAATCCTATGCCTGTATCAATGTTGTTTTCACCTTTGCCATCTATATTGATATGACATTTGATATTTGTTTCAAATGTTTTTCTTTCGATTTCTGCTGTTCTCAATACAAACATCTCCTTATTGATTTTGTTGTCTTACTTTTATAGCGTTTGCGTGTGCTGTCAGTCCCTCACCATTTGCAAATGTAACAATATCATCGGATAGTGTTAAAAGTGCTTGTTTGCTAAAGGACAAAATACTTGATTTTTTAATAAAATCGTCTATGGAAAGAGGAGAGAAAAAGCGAGCTGTACCACCTGTTGGAAGTACATGATTAGGACCTGCCATATAGTCCCCAAGTGGTTCGGGTGTGTATTCTCCTAAAAAGATTGCACCTGCATTTTTGATATTTGGTAAAAGAGAAAAAGGCTCTTTTGTGCAAATTTCCATGTGTTCTGGTGCTATCATATTGCCAAAATCGCAAGCCTGCTTGATGTCTTTTGCTATGACAATCAATCCATAGTCTTGCAATGATTTTTTGATAATTTCTTTTCTTTCTAACTGCTCTGTCTGTATTTGTAGTTGTTTTTGTACTTCTTCTGCGAGCGTTTCGCTGTTTGTGACAAGCATAGCAGATGCCATTTCATCATGCTCTGCTTGTGAAAGCATATCTGCGGCAACGTAAACAGGGTTTGCGCTTTCGTCTGCTATGACTAATATTTCGCTAGGTCCTGCTACAGAATCAATGTTGACTTGTCCATAAACGCTTTTTTTGGCAAGTGCTACATAAATATTCCCTGGTCCACATATTTTGTCTACTTTTGGGATACAAGTTGTGCCATAGGCAAGTGCAGCGATTGCTTGCGCTCCGCCTACTTTGTATATCTCGTTTACCCCTGCTTCCTTTGCTGCAACTAAGGTAGTTGCTGTGACTCTGCCATCTTTTTGTGCTGGTGTTGTCATAATAATGCGAGATACTCCTGCTACAGAAGCAGGTATTGCGTTCATGAGTACACTAGAAGGATAAGCTGCTTTTCCTCCTGGTACATAAATCCCTACATTTTCAATTGGTCTGATAAGCTGACCTAACATTTCGCCATTTTCAGACGGCTCTAACCAGCTATTTATTTTTTGTTTTTGGTGAAAATCCCAAATTCTTTTTGCTGCTTTTTGAATAACTGCTATGAGTTCTTTGGAAACTTGTGTATAGGCATATTCTATTTCTTGTTCTGTTACTTTGATGTTTTGTTCTGTAATTACAATGCCGTCAAATTTTTGAGTATAGTCAAATAGTGCTTGATTGCCATTTTTTTTGATATTGTATAGTATATCATCTACAATTTGTTGTACATCATTTTTTTCTGTGTTGTTTCTGGATAGTATTTGCTGTAGTTTTTCGCTGCTGTCACCCTTTAAAACGGTTATCATTGCTTTTGCCCTCCTTCTATTTTTGCTCTCATTTTGTCTATGATTTCCATAATTCTTTTGTGTTCCATTTTCATGCTACCTCGATTGACAATGACTCTTGCAGAAAGAGGGCATATTTTTTCGAGTACTTCTAAACCATTTGCCTTTAAGGTAGAACCTGTTTCTACAATATCTACAATCACATCAGAAAGCCCTACAATGGGCGCTAATTCTACAGAACCATTTAATTTGATAATTTCTACAGTAATTTGTTGCTTATCAAAATAATCTTTTGCAATGCGTGGATATTTTGAGGCAACACGTATATTGTTCATGGTTTTTAATTTTTGTTTCATTTCTGGCTTGCCTGCAACCATCATGTAGCATTTGCCTAGTTTTAAATCCAACATTTCGTATAAATTTCTTTCTTCTTCTAGTATGGTATCTTTTCCCACAATGCCAACATCGGCTGCACCATGTTCCACATAAGTTGGCACATCGCTTGCCTTAGAAAGAAAAAACTTGAGTTTTAGCTCTTCATTTACAAAAATAAGTTTCCTTGTTTTTTGTTTCATTTCCTCACAAGGCATACCAATTTGTTCAAATAAGTCCATTGTTTGTTCTGCTAGTCTGCCCTTTGCCAGTGCAAATGTCAAATATTTCACTGTTTTAACTCCTCTACATTAGGAAATATGAG
>CAMXTM010000175.1 GCA_947246775.1 uncultured Clostridium sp.
CACCAACTGCTTATTTTAACGATTTAGGACTTTTTGATAATCATACTACCGCTGCTCATTGTGTTTGGTTAACAGAGCAAGACAGACAAATATTAGCAGACAAAAAAGTTTTTGTTTCTCACTGTCCTATTAGCAATTTAAAATTAGGTAGTGGTTTAGCAGATATGGCTTCATTACTCGAAAAAGGTATTAACATTTCTATTGGTACAGATGGTGTTGCAAGCAATGACAATTTAAACTTTTTAGAAGATATGAAATTAACAGCATTACTTCAAAAAGGTATTCACAAAAATCCCGCTATTTTTTCTGCTCAAGAAGTTCTAAAAATGGCTTCTTATAATGGTGCTTTATCTCAAAGCCGTACTCAAACAGGTGCTTTAAAATTAGGAAATCAAGCAGATATTATTGCTATAGGCTATCATTCTATCAATCTTCTACCTTGTATTGATGTTATATCTTCCCTTGTTTACGCTACATTACCATCAGATGTTAAAATGACAATGGTAAACGGTAAAATACTCTATGAAAATGGTCAATTTCGTACTATTGATATTGAAAAAGTAATGTATGAAGTAAGTCGTATCGGTAAAAAACTTTATCAATAATGATAAAATAATTGACAAATTAAATGAAAGCAGAAGCAAATCACAATTACTTCTGCTTTTTTATTTTTTAAGTCAGAATATTTTATATTTTATATACTAAAAAAAGTAATGATTGCAATATTCTTAGTAATAATATATAATTTTAATATATACAACAATTATTTTATTATCTTTTTTTAACAAGAACTCCTTTACCTATAGAATTTGCTCTACTAATAGCGAAAAAATCAAAACTCACAAGATAAATGTCAAGAGTAAATTCATATTATGAATTAAAGTTGTGTCATGTTACCAAAGATTTTTAATTTGGGGGGAAATTAGTATGAAAAAATCAATTAACCAATCTACTCTTACAATTATCTTAAATGGAGTCTCCGTTTTTGTACTACTACTAATGGCTTTTTCATTAATTATTTATCACAATGCTAATAAACATCTTAATAATGCTATGGAAGAACGTTTCGATTTGACATACAACGCAAATCGTTTTATGAATGGTTCTTCATATCTCACAAACGAAGTACGAGCATTTGCTTCTACTGGCAATCAGCAACATTACACCAACTATATGAATGAAGTTAACAACTTAAAAAATCGTGATTTAGGTGTTGCTGCTATGCAGGAAATTGGGATTACCACTCAAGAACAACAAATGATTGACAATATGTCCTCTCTTTCTAATGAATTAGTACCTCTCGAAGAAGCAGCTATGAAAAAAGTAGAACAAGGACAAATACAAGAGGCTATTGATTATGTTTATGGAACAGAATATAACAACTCTATTACAAAAGTCAATACTTTAAAAGAACAATTTTTGCAAATGCTTGATGACAGAACTGCACAACAAGTAGATTCTCTTATACTACGAAGAAATATTATTCAATCTTTTATGATATTTACATTAGTTCTAGTTGGTATAATACAGTTTATCAACATGGTAATTATTAGAAAACGTATTTTACACCCTGTTATTGTAATAAAAAATCAAATGACAGAAATTTCAAAGGGCAATCTTTCTACAGAATTTCCTTTGACATCAGATACATCAGAAATTGGATTATTAATTGCATCTATTCATGAAACAAAACAAGAACTGAAAAAATATATCAATGACATTGATTCTAAATTAGCTCAAATGGCAAAAGGCAATATGGCTTTAACAGTAGATAGTGACTATAGAGGGGAATTTTTACCAATACAATCAGCTATGATTGAAATTTTAAATTCTCTTAATGAAGCACTTTCTCATATCAATTTAACTGCTGAAAAAGTATCAGAACAATCTAAAAAAATGGCATCTAGCGCAGAAATTTTGTCTAATGGTGCTGTAGAACAAGCATCTACTGTTGAAAAGCTCTCTGATGGCATACAATCTATATCAGAACAAGTAAATCGTACTTCATCAGATGCAAACGATGCAAAAGAACATTCTGAGGCTTCTACAGCAGAATTAGAAGTTTGCAGACAAAAAATGAAAACATTAACTGCTGCTATAGAAGATATATCAAAATCTTCCCACGAAATTGCAGGAATTATAAAAGCAATAGAAGATATTGCTTTTCAAACCAATATTTTAGCTTTAAATGCTGCCATAGAAGCTGCTAGAGCAGGAGATGCTGGAAAAGGGTTTGCTGTAGTGGCAGATGAAGTACAATCTCTAGCAAGCAAAAGTTCTGAATCTGCAAAAAATATTACAAAATTAATTGAAGAATCTGTAAACTTAGTTTCCTATGGTACATCTTTATCAAAAGAAACAACTTCCGCTCTTTCTTCTGTTGTTTCTTCTGCTCAAGAAACTGCTGATATTGTAGAACATATTGCAGAATCTGCTATGCAACAAGCTCATTCTCTACAGGAGCTAACTCATGGCATGGAACAAATTTCTAATGTAATACAAACAAATGCTACAACGGCAGAAGAATCTGCTATGTTCGCTAGAAATCTTGACCATCAAGCAGAACAACTTAAAATTTCAGTACATAAATTCCAATTAAAAAAGAATTGAGGGAACAATACCCTCAATTCTTTTTATAGTTCACTCTCTTTTTTTAACATATTTTCTATAAATATACCATATCCCTTAGTAGGGTCATTGACAAATACATGTGTTACTGCTCCTACTATTTTTTCATCTTGTATTATAGGTGAACCAGACATTCCTTGTACAATACCACCTGTTTTAGAAAGCAATTCTTTATCTGTAATTTTAATTACCATACCTTTACTTTCATTTTTACTATAACGATTTACACTTTCTATTTCTACTTCATATTCTTTTACTTCTTCTTCCTCAATATTAGATAATATTGTTGCCTTTCCTTCATGAATATCTTGCTGCAATGCAATAGGATATTTTTTTCCCGCAAAATAGCTTTCCTTTCCAGCTTCTACTTTTCCATAAATCCCCACTTCTGTATTGATAGCAATACTGCCCAAAACCAAATCTCGTCCTACATTTCCTGTTAAAGCACCAGGTTCTCCTTTTTCTCCCTTTTTTACATCAACAATAGAAGATTGTGTAATTTGTCCATTTTTAATCTGCATTAGCTCTTGTGTATCAACATCATAAACACCATGTCCCAAAGCACCAAAACCATTTGTCTCAGTATTAAAAAATGTAATTGTTCCAATTCCTTGTGTAGAATCTCTTACCCAAATTCCAATTTTATAACTATTATCTTCTTGGCTAAATGCAGGTGTAATTTCTACTGTTTGTTGTACTCCATTTCTATCTACCAAAAAATCCATTGCCTTTTCTCCATTTTCTTCTACTGCTTCCATTAAATCTTCTTTATTTTTTAAATTTTTCCCCCCTGCCTGCAATATCATATCTCCTGATTGCAATATTCCCTTTGCTGGCTCATACACTTTATTTTTTTCACCATTGACATATCCTGTACCAAGTACCATAATTCCTCTTGTATCCATAGATACTCCTACTGCCATACCTCCAGCAACAACTTCTGTTCTAGGTATTACTGTTGCTTCTATCGTTTTTATAGGCAATATACCCATTACAGATAATTCTACTTTTGCTGTTCCCTCTTTTTCTGATTTTATAGTAAATGGCTTTGCTAAATCAAAATGTATGTTTTTAGAAACAGCTTCATTATTAACACTCAAAACACCTATATCTTCTTCTATTACTTCCGCTTGCAATGGCAAGCTTTCATCAAATTGTGTTTCTTTTCCTTTTATAATACGAATTTCATCAGGAATAGAATACGCAAAACTACACCATGATACAATTAATGCCAATATACAGCCAACAGGCAATATTTTTTTGAAATGTTTCTTTTTTTGTTTTATAAACATTTTTTTCAACTCCTGACTGCAAAAGAGTATAAAATATTGTAATTTTGCCATACTACTACTAATAATTTTTGCATACTTCATTTTAATGACAAAAAAACAATGCTACACATATTAAACTAACCCATTTACAGCAGAGTTATACACGCAATACTTTTCCAAAACAAAAGGATTGAAAACATATTTATTCTCAATCCTTTAAAATTATTAAAAATAGCAATTTCTAATACAAAATTTTACAAATTTATTTTTCTTTATATTCTACATCTATACAACCGTCATCTATTGGAATAATACAAGCACAAATGATATAGAGCAATACTCCTGTCATAATTGCTGTCATAAAAGAACCAACTATCCAAAGCAATCTTACTATTGTGACATCTACATTAAAATATTCAGCTAAGCCACCACAAACACCAGCCAGTTTTACATCTTTTGCAGAACGATACAATTTTTTATTCATTATTTTCTTTTCCTCCATTCGTCATAACATTGTTTATAATGCCTCTTTGTACAAAACTCATATATTCTTCATTTGCTACAATAATATGGTCTATTACACCAATATGTACCAATTTTAAGGCTTCCATCAATTTGACAGTTAAATCAATATCAGCATTAGAGGGATGTAATGTTCCTCCTGGATGATTATGAACAAATATTACATTGCTTGCTTTAGAAAATAATACTTCTCTCACAACATCTTTTACTTCTATTTGTACATTTGATACAGAACCACTTCCTATATATACCTCTTTTATCAAGCGATTGCCTTGGTCTAAACAAAGTACATAAAATTTTTCTGTTGTTTCATGCAATAATAAATCAACAGCATATCTCCCACTTAATTCTGTAGAATTGAGTAAAATTTTTTCTTGTGTTCTTTCTTTTTGACATATTTTTACAAGTTCTCCTATTGCACTCAAAAAAATAGCTGTATTAGTAGATACATTACATTTTTCTACTATTTCTCTATAGTCACTATTAAATAATGTACTAAAAGCATTATTAAAATTATTTAATAATCTATGTGCTATTACATTTGTATCCTGCATAGGAATACAGTTAAATAATATTAATTCCAATAATTCATGTTTTTGAAAGGCTCTTGCTCCTTCTTGTATAAATCGTTGTCTAAGTCTATCCCTATGACCAGCATGAGGATTAACTTTCTTTTTTTCGCTCATTTTTCTATCCTCATTTCAAAATATGTTTCTACTTTTTGCTTCCATGTACCATCATATATTATACTAAGCAACGCATCTAATCTATAAAGTGCTT
>CAMXTM010000176.1 GCA_947246775.1 uncultured Clostridium sp.
TCAATTCTTGAAAAAAATCCGTTTCAAAACTGCCGCTAAACTGTTGCTTTGTTAGTTCAGCACAGATATTTTTTAACTGTTTTTGTGCCTGCGCTCTTGTAATATTGGGAATATTTCTTTTAATCGTATAAAGATTGTCACTTT
The DNA here is from genome assembly GCA_947246775.1 of uncultured Clostridium sp. Classification (GTDB taxonomy): domain Bacteria; phylum Bacillota; class Clostridia; order Lachnospirales; family Anaerotignaceae; genus Coprocola. Next base: position 145 of record CAMXTM010000176.1, read on the forward strand.
TTTCCTTTCCAATGACTGCCTTTTCTACGATTTTATTGCCTTTTTTCTTTTTTTCTCCAGATTGCCATGAAACCACTTCTACACAAAAGTCTCTTGCTTCATTGGGTGCTTTTTTCATTTTTAAATTTCTGATATTGTGTCCATAACTAAAAGCTAGAGGTTCTTTTTGATAATCCTCTAACATCGTAAGAGGACCAAAATACCATTCTTGTCCTTTGATTCGACTGACAAATCCTTCCTGTTCTGCAAGATATAATACATAATCCCAGTGGCTCATTTCTTCTGCTACACTTGTGTGGTCATCATTGACATATTCTCCTATCATATCGCTTGTCGCAACAGGTACAATAGGGGTTAATCCGTGTTTCTGGCATATTTTTTGAAATGCTTCGGTAGCAGTCCTATTTTGATATTTTACCGTCTCTACAAAGTCATACGGTTTTGCTGCATGACTTCTGCCTACTATTTTTACCGTTTCTCCATCTGAAAAATCCCATTCTGGGTAATCCATTTCCCCCGCAATGAGTGGTACAATTTCTTCCCCCTCAAATCCTGCCTCTATTTTGACATAAACTTTTCCTTTTACTACAATAGAGGATTCTTTTGAACCAGAATAAAAAAATTCATGTCTGGGTTTATCTGCTATATCCCATTGAAACTCCACCTCAAAATCATCAATATCTCCCATACCGTTCCAGTTTACTTGAAAGGAAATCCAGTCTTCTATTTTTTTGTTGTTCACAATCATATTGACAATCGGTTTTCCATATACTCTAAAATTACCCTTGTTCATTTTTTGAAACATTACTACAGCCCCCTAGTAAATTTTTAAAAACTTTTTAAATTGCTTTTAAAGACCATTTAAACCACTTTTAAACCACTTTTAAATTTTAGATGTATTTGTTTGCGATAAAGTCATTTGTTAAAGATTTTATTCCCAATTTTCCTCATTCACTTTGCTATCTCCGTAAACTCTCATCAATCCTCTTATTTTGCTGTTGCCATCTATTACAGCATTTTCCAAAACTCTAGCACAATCATAAACTTGTGCATTGCCCTTTACAACACTGTTCCCTCCAATTTTGGCACAATCATATACTTCCGCATTGTCTGCTATCACAGCATTATCATACACTTTTGCATTGCCGTATACTCTTGCATTTCCTACCGCTGCACCATTATCATATATCCAGCAACAGCCAAAATGGGACAAATTGCTTTCACTGCTTATTGCTCCACCTGTTTGCCCTTTTGTTACATTTCCAAAACTTTGCAATGCTTTTATTTTGTATGCTGTATAACCATTTACCACAATAGGGGAGGGCAATAACTCATATTTCTTAAACTCCTCACTCATGGCAATACCAACTCCTGTCCTATTTGTATTTTATGTGGGCTTGTCAATTTATCTTTGTTTGCTTGATAGATTTTGTCCCATTCATTCGCATTGCCATAATGATTTTTGGCTATTTTAGAAAGGGTATCTCCTGCCTTTACCATGTAATTTTGGCTTTCTGCATTTTGTTCTTGTTTCTGTTCTGCCTCTGTTTTTATTGCTTCCACTGTTTTGTCTACTGCTTCATTCGGTGTTTGCTTTGTTATCTGCACTATTCTTTGTAGTGTAATCGTAAAAGGAATAAAAAAGTTTGTTCTGTGTTCTGGTTGAAATTCTTGTATCACTACTTTTTGTGTATATGCCTCTGTTACAAAATCAATTGCTTCCCCTTTTTGACGCATATTTCCTATTTGATACATTCTTTCCATAGCGTCCACACCCTCAAACCAACCATTCCAGCTAATTTCCCTGTAGGTAGAGCCAAAATTTTGTATGCTCACATTTCCACTGGGAAAAGTGTTTATTGCAAGCATCTGCCCTCCACCATGCTGTACACTGTCTGGCTTTTCTGTTGTTTTTAATACCATACCACCTAAAATTATCTGCAAAAAATATCTCCTCTTCCTGTTTTCGACTGAAGCAAGGCATTTGCCTTGCTTAATATCCTCCCATAAATCCATAAGGACTCATTGTTAAAGATGGGCTTCTTTCTCTTTTCTTTTTGCCATATCCTCTTTTATCCAATTCTTTTGCGACTTCTTGCGCAATCTCTTTTTCTCTTTTTTCTCCCCCTTGAATAACAATATAAATTGGTCTGCTATCTTTTTCTCTATCATCATTTTTAGATACTCTGTTTTGAATATAAAAATCTTTGTTTTTCTCTTTTGTCATTCCAATTTCAATGTTTTGTAAACCATTTGTTTGATGAGCCAAAAGCATAGAAGTATCTTTTAATAATGCCTGTTTTCCCTTCATACCATCTGCAAAACTTTGTATCAAATTTCCGCCCCACAAATGATTTGTTTTTAATTCTCCCTTTCGGCTAGGGGATTGTACTTTTAAATAATCTCCAATTACTGTAGCAAGGGAAGAAGCTGTCATCATCAATAAAGTCCTTTGGCTATTCATACCATTGATAAAACTTTGCATTAAATTACTGCCCCATAAAAACATACTTTCACTTTTTAGCAGCGTATTTTGTATGATATTGTTGATACTTTGTATTGTAGATGTTATCGCTTCGCTTGTTCCGCTTAATCCATTTGCAAAAGCATTACCTGCATCTGTACCACCTGTCTGCATCATCTCTATCGTTCCACTTAATTCTTTTGTCATATCTGGCATACTATAATTCATATTCCCAAAATCAAATGTATTTTCTCCCATTCCTTTTAGCTGTTCCTGCATTTGTTCTATGCCTTTATCATCTACTTGATAATCAGGGCTGACAAGAAATTCTGGATTGAGTTCTACCCCTTCTATACCCGTATTTTGAAGCATTTGCTCTATTTGTTCCATCTGCTTCATGCTGCCTTCATCTACTTTATAATTAGGACTAACCGTAATATTAGTATTGATTACACTATTATCCACACCATATTTTGCAATATCCGTTGTTGTAGTATCTGCTACAGTGCTAACATTGGTTACTTTATTGATTTGTTCTGTCTGCTCTATTCCCACCTCAATCGGTGCTTCTAATTCGTCCTTGTATTCTCTTTTAAAGCCTAAAAAGTTCTTTAATTTGTCCCAGCCTTTTTGTACCCATTCTGTTAACTCTTTAAAATGGGTTACAACAAGTGCTATAATCGCTATCAAACCTGCTATCGCTGCAATCACAAGCCCAATTGGATTGGCTGTCAATACCACATTTAATATACCTTGCACAACTATCCAAGCTTTTGTAACAATAGAAATAACTGTCATAACACCTTTATAAATTAATATAGCAGAAGTAACTACAAATAATATTTTAGAAAAAACATTCATACTGCTCCAAGCATTTTGAAAAGCCTGTACCACATTTCCGTTTAATATTCCTGCTAATATCATCAATGCTGCATTGATAGCAGGAAGCACTACCAAAATCACGGCAAATGCTGCTACTTCTATTACTTCTAATATTCCCCTTATAATTGGTACAACAGCAGAAGCAAAATTCATAAAACCCTGTTTTGCTGTACTTAATATTTGCTTGATATTTTCCCAAATGGCGGCAAATTTCGGTTGAAATGTTCCCCAATTTCTATATACTACAAAAGCAAGCCCTGCAATTACCGCTATCACTGCCGCTACTACACCAAATGTTGATAATATTGGGACAAAATGTGCGATTATCTGCGTTCCTGCCTTTGCCCATATCAACCGAAAACTTCCTACAAGTCCAATTGCCATCATAATACTTCCTGCTAATATCAAAAATGCAGAACCTCCAGCTGCAATAGCTGCCATATATTTTGTGATTTCTGGATGATTTTTAAAAAAGTCTGTTGTTTGCTTTAGTGCAGGGTTGATAACATTTTGTAATGTTTTTGCTACTGGTTCTAAAAACGGCTTCCCTACTGTTGCTTTTAAGGTATCTACTGCTTCGTTTAGTATTCCCATTTGTGCTGCTGCTGTTTCCATTTGTATTGCTACTTGCTCATCAATTCCTAACTGCCTGTTTGCCCCTGCTTGCAGTACAGCTAAATCTGTTGCGCCACCTTTTTGTGCCAATGCTTGCGCTGTTTTCTTTCCTCTATCTCCAAAAAAGGTATCTACTAAGTTATTAAAATCGACTGCCTGCATATTCTCAGCGGTATCTTCTAATATTTTTTCTATTTCAGCTGCATTTTTTAACATTCCTGTATCATAATCAATAAAGATACTTCTATCTCCCTCTAATAACCAGCCTGCTTTTTCCATAATTTCTACTTGTGGGTCTGTAAATGTTGTTTTCGCTGCTTGGTCAAGAAAATTTCTAACATAGGTTGCGGCACTTGCTTCATCTCCAGCAGTATATTTTGTTGCTGCTACAAGTTGTATGGTTTCTTCTGCAATTTCCATATTATCTCTATTTTTCCATACACTCATTGCACTTCCTGCTGTATTTCCTATATTTTGCTGTATCGCTAATGCGTCAGAAATAGAAGCATCTGCATATTTTGTAATTAAATCCAAACTATCTTTTATTTGGTCTTCCTCAAGCTGAAATCCTGCTGCAAATTTTACAGTAGCATCTGCTGTAGAGGTTGCTTTTACACCATTGATTTGTGCAAAATTTGCATTTGCTTCTGCTCCATATCCTTCTACCATTTCCCTAGACATTCCACCTTTTATCATGCCTATCATACTCTGCTCTATTTCATTTTGATTAAAAACAGTATTTAATGAAATATCCATTGCTTTGCCATCTAATGCTTCCATTTCCGCTTTGACTTGTGGCAATTTTGTCTGGTCTAATAAGTCTGTACCAAATGTTTTAATCTCTAAATTTAAAGAGGTGCTTTGTAGTTCTGCCGCTTTATCAATACAATCATCTAACACATCTATTGTTGCTTGCAATCCTTTTACACCCGCACCTGCTAAAAGTCCCCCTGTAATGCTGATATTTTTAAATTCAGAAAGTTGTTTCATCACTTCATCTGTTACACCATCTAGCTTTTTAAAATCTCCTACAATCTGATTGATTTGTCCACTAATACCATTGACTAAATATAAACCTATCGC
>CAMXTM010000177.1 GCA_947246775.1 uncultured Clostridium sp.
ATTTTAGGAAAAAAAGCAATATTTAAAATATTTAAATGAAATGAACAGTAACTTTTTTGTCGGTTTTTAAAAAAAATAGTATTTTTTGATAAAAATATATTGACAAATGCAAAAATTTATGGTTATATAGATATATAAATGCACGATGCACGATGCGTAATACGTCATAATAAACAAATCCCCAACAACAAGGTCAAAAATAGAAAGGAGAATGACAATGAAATATTTATTAACAGGCGATGAAGCAATTGCGAGAGGTGCGTATGAGTCAGGAGTTCATTTTGCGGCTGCTTATCCTGGAACACCTTCCACAGAAATTTTGGAAAATCTTTCTACATATGATGAAATTTGTGCCGAGTGGGCGCCAAATGAAAAAGTAGCATTAGAATCTGCAATAGGAGCATCTATTGCTGGTGGTAGAGCAATGGCATCAATGAAACATGTTGGCTTAAATGTAGCGGCTGACCCTTTCTTTACTTTTGCTTATACAGGTGTAAATGGTGGTACAGTCATTATTACTGCTGACGAACCTGGACAACATTCTGCACAAAATGAGCAAGATAATAGAAACTATGCCAAAGCAGCTAAAGTACCAATGTTTGAGCCAGCAAATAGCCAAGAATGTCGTGACATGGTAATAGAGGGCTATCGTATCAGTGAAGAATTTGACTGTCCTGTATTGATTCGTATGACAACTCGTGTTTGTCATGGTAAATCTATTGTAGAATGTGGCGAAAGAACAGAAGTACCTATCCGTGAATATAAGAAAGATGTTAAAAAATATGTTTGTGTTCCTGCAAACGCAAAGGGATTGAGAAGAAATCTGGAATTAAAATTAGCAAAACTAAAAAAATATGCAGAGTCAACTCCTTTTAATGTAGAAGAATTTAACACAAATAAAGTAGGAATTATTACATCTGGTGCTTGTTATCACTATGCAAAAGAAGTTTTCGGAGAAAACGCATCTTATTTAAAATTAGGTTTTTCCTTCCCAATGCCAGATGAAAAAATAAGAGAATTTTGTAAAAAAGTAGAAAAAATAGATATCATTGAAGAAAATGACCCTTATATAGAAGAAAGAGTACGTTATTTAGGATTTTCTTGTCATGGCAAAGACCTTTTACCAAAATATGGTGAGATGACACCAGATGTCATTAAAAAAGGATTTTTCGGAGAAGAAACACCAACCATACCATATGACAATACAACTGTTGTAGATAGACCTCCAACACTTTGTGCAGGCTGTCCACATAGAGGATTTTTCTATGAATTAGGTAAAAGAAAAAATGTTATGGTATCTGGAGACATTGGCTGCTATTCCTTAGGATTTGCAAAACCATATAATGCAATGGACTTATTGCTATGTATGGGCGGTGGTTTTAGTATTGGACATGGCGCACAAAAAGTATTTAATATGGTAAAAGACAACAATATGCGTGTTGTTTCTGTTTTAGGTGATTCTACATTTTTACATTCTGGTATTAACTCTTTAATGGACGTTGTATACAATAACAGTAATACAGTAAGTGTTATATTAGATAACCGTATCACAGGTATGACAGGACATCAAGAAAATCCTGGTACAGGATATAATGCAAAAGGACAAGAAGCAACAATGATAGACATTGAAAGTGTTGTAAAAGCAATCGGCATAAAACACATTCGTACAATAGACCCTAACAAGATTGATGAAGTAAAGAGTGTTTTAGATGATTTTCTTGCATTAGATGAGCCATCTGTTATTATTACAAAATGGCCTTGCGCATTGAAAAAATTCTCAAAAGAGGATAAAGAACAATTTGCTGGCGCATTTACTAAGAAAATGACAGTAAATACAGAAAAATGTATTGGTTGTAAAATGTGTATGAAGTGTGGTTGTCCTGCTATCAGCTTTGATGCTGAAAATAAAAAAGCAGTAATTGATACAATACAATGTGTTGGCTGTGGCGTATGTAGTCAACTTTGCCCTAAAGATGCAATTGAATGGAAGGAGGCTTAATATTATGACAAAGAGTGTTTTATTAGTTGGTGTAGGTGGACAAGGAACAATATTAGCAGGTAAATTACTGACACAAGGACTTATGGAAGCAGGCTATGATGTAAAGATGAGTGAAATACATGGTATGAGCCAAAGAGGTGGTAGTGTTTCTTCCCATGTACGCTATGGTTCTAAAGTAGAATCTTCTACAATTGAGCCAGGACAAGCAGATATGTTGGTTTCTTTTGAAAAGATGGAAGCATTAAAGGAATTATGCTATTTAAAACCTGAAGGAATTGCTGTTGTAAATGAGCATGAAATGCCTTCTATGCCTATCTTAACAGGCGACGCAGTTTATCCTAAAAATGCAATAGAGGAAATTCAAAAACACGTTAAAACAACTGTATTAAATGCAACAAAAATGGCTTTACAATTGGGTAATGCAAAAGCAGCAAATATTATTTTACTTGGCACAATTATAAAAGCAATGAAATTAGAGAGTATTGATTGGGAAGGTATTATTAGAAAATATGTAAAACCTGCCTTTGTAGAATTGAACTTGAATGCATTACAGTGTGGAATGGACGCAGTAGAAGCATAAGTAGTATATCGGCTTTTGAAATAGGGGAATAAAGAGGTCGGCGCTAGACGACAGCGCTGACCGAATCCCCTTGCTTTTACAGCAAAATAGATTTATTTTAAAGACATTATTTTATCACTGTGTAATAAGAACAGAATCAATAACAAAACGGAGGGAAAGCCATGCTTTTAAATCGATTTTATCAGCAATATCAGACAAAATTGAAAACGCCAGAGGAAGCGGTGAAACTTGTTAAAAACGGAGACTGGATTGATTATAGCTCTGGAGTGGGTGCGCCTTATCTTTTAGACGAGGCGTTGGCAAAAAGAAAAGGAGAACTCAAAGATGTTAAAATAAGAGGCTGCCTTGCGATGCGTCCTGTACAGGTTGTAGAGCAAGACCGTGAACAACAAAGTTTTACATATCAAAGCTGGCACTGTTCTGGATATGAAAGAAAGCTATGTGATGAGGGACTATGTTACTATATCCCTATGCTTTTCCGCAACCTTGCATCTTATTATAGAAGATATTTAACAGTAAATGTAGCGATGATTTCTGTCGCACCTATGGATAAAGCAGGATACTTTAGTTTTTCCTTGGCAAACTATGCAACAAGAGCAATATTGGACGCAGCGGATATTATTATATTGGAAGTTGACGAAAATATGCCTAATGTGTATGGTGGCATGGAAGATTGTATCCATATTTCTGAAGTAGATGCTGTAGTAGAGGGAGAACACCCTCCACTTGCGCAATTGCCTGTACCAAAGGCAACAGAAATTGATAAAAAGATAGCAGAGCAAATTGTGCCTTATTTAAAAGATGGAGCAACAATACAGTTAGGCATTGGCGGCATGCCTAATTCAGTAGGCAATTTAATTGCAGAATCAGATTTAAAACATTTGGGTATGCATACAGAATTGTTGTCTGATGGTTATGTAGATTTGTATGAAGCAGGCAAATTAGATAATAAATGTAAAACACTTCATAGAGAAAAAGGTGTTTTTGGCATTGCTCTAGGTTCTCAAAGATTGTATGATTGGGTAGCGGAAAATAGAGGGTTACTTTCATTCCCTATGGATTATGTAAATAGTCCTGAAGTGATGTCACAGATGGACGGCATGATTTCTATCAATAGCTGTGTTGCAATGGACTTGTATGGACAAGTAAGTTCTGAGAGTTCTGGCACAAGGCACATATCTGGCACAGGAGGACAGTTAGACTTTACAACTGGCGCATATATGTCTAAGGGAGGTAAAGGATTTATCTGCATGAGTTCTTCTTTCCAAGATAAACAAGGACAAAGACATTCACGAATCAAGCCAAAATTTACAGGTGGAGATATTATCACAACACCACGTACACAATCTTATTATATCGTAACAGAATATGGTTGTGTTAATTTGGCTGGACGTTCCGCATGGGAAAGAGCAGAGATGTTAATTTCTTTAGCTCACCCTGATTTTAGAGATGGATTGATAAAAGAAGCTGAGCTACAAAAAATATGGCGGAAATCAAACCGTATATAGTTGGTAGTGTAAATGTTGTTCTGTTACATGAAATGTTTTATAACATTTAATGTTATCTTTTACTCAAATATTATCTCTCTCAATGATATGGATTATAAAGTAGTGTAACAGAACAATTACTTTAAAATGACCTAAATAAAGGAGGAAGAAGTATGATAGCAGAAAAAATGAAAGGGCTTGTAGCAAATAGTTCTGTCATTAGACAAATGTTTGAAGAAGGTAAAAACTTGTCAGAAAAATATGGTGCAGAAAATGTGTGTGATTTTAGTTTAGGAAATCCAAACCTTGCAGCACCTGAAAGTATAAAAAAAGCAGTAAAAGCGGTAATAGAAGAAGAAGATGCTGTTTTTGTACATGGATATATGAATAACTCTGGTTATGAAGATGTACGAAAAGCAGTAGCAGACTCCTTAAATCGCCGTTTTGGGACGGAATTTGGAGCAGAAAATATTGTTATGACAGTAGGAGCAGCAGGGGGCATGAATGTTGTAATGAAATCATTGATAAACCCTGATGACGAAATCATTACATTTGCACCATTTTTTGGAGAATATCGCTGCTATGCCTCTAATGTAGATGCAAAGCTTGTGGTAGTACCTGCTAATGAACCTTCTTTCCTTCCAGATGCAGAAGTTTTTGCAAAATATGTTACACCAAAGACAAAAATGGTAATTATTAACTCACCAAATAATCCTACTGGCGTTGTATATCCAGAGAGTACGATTGTTGCGCTTGCCGATGTTTTAAGACAAAAGCAAGAAGAATATGGAACAGAGATTTATATATTTGCTGATGAACCATATAGAGAATTAGTGTATGATGAGACAGTAAAAGTACCATTTTTAACAAAATATTATAAAAATACACTAGTAGGATATTCTTGGTCAAAATCCCTTTCTTTGCCTGGAGAGCGAATTGGCTATATTGCGGTATCAAATGAAATAGCAGATTTTGAAGACTTGACAAGTGCATTAAACGTTGCGACAAGAATATTAGGCTTTGTAAATGCACCATCTTTAATACAAAGAGTGATTGCACGCTGCGTAGATGACGTTGCAGATTTAGAATTTTATAGAAAAAATAGGGATATGCTTTA
>CAMXTM010000178.1 GCA_947246775.1 uncultured Clostridium sp.
GCTGTATTACAAATTGAAGGTCCTGTACTTGTTTTAGCAGGTGCTGGTTCAGGCAAAACAGGAGCATTAACAGTTCGTATTGCTCATATGATTGAAAAAGGAATTCGTCCTTGGAATATACTTGCTATTACATTTACAAACAAAGCAGCAAAAGAAATGCGAGAAAGAATTAACAAATTAGTAGAAGAAAATGCTAATGATATTTGGGTAAGTACATTTCACTCTACTTGTGTTAGAATTCTAAGAAGTGAAATACATCATATGGATTTTGATAATCATTTTACTATTTATGATGATGATGACCAAGAAAAGTTAATGAAAGAATGCTTTAAAAAGTTAAATCTTAGTTTAGTAGATAAAGAATATTCCGTTAGAAATGCTATTTCTCGCATCAGCAAACAAAAAGAAGAATTAGTTAGTTGGACAGAATATGCGCAAAAAGTTGATAAAAATAATTTAAGAGAAGTACAAACAGCGAAAGTTTATGAAATTTATCAAACCATGTTAAAAGAAAATAATGCGCTTGATTTTGATGATTTAATTTATAAAACAGTATTATTGTTTCAGCAACACCCAGAAGTTTTAGAAAAATATCAAAATCGTTTTCGTTACATTATGGTAGATGAATATCAAGATACAAATACTTCTCAATATACACTTGTAAAATTATTAGCACAGAAGCATAATAATATTTGTGTGGTAGGAGATGATGACCAAAGTATTTATGGTTGGCGAGGTGCTAATATTCGAAATATATTAGATTTTGAAAAAGATTTTCCAGGCACAAAAATAATTAAATTAGAACAAAACTATCGTTCTACAAAAACAATATTAGATGTGGCAAATTCTGTAATTCATAATAATACCACAAGGAAAGAAAAATCTCTTTGGACAAAAAATGAAACAGGTAGTGTTATTCATCTTTATAAAGCAGAAAATGAATATGATGAAAGTCGTTTTGTTGTAGAGAAAATAGAACAATTAAAAAGAGAGGGAAAAAGTTATAACGAAATTGCTGTATTATATCGAACAAATGTACAATCTCGTACGATTGAAGACCAACTTGTAAAAAAATCAATACCATATCATCTTTTTGGTGGTATTCGCTTTTATGAGAGAAAAGAAATTAAAGATATTATTTGTTATTTAAGGGTATTATCTAATCCATCAGATGCTATTGCGCTATCTAGGATTATTAATATTCCTAAGAGAGGAATAGGAGATACTTCTATTGAAAAAGTAAATGTATTTGCAATAGAAAGAAAAATTTCATTTTATGAAGCATTATCACATTTAGATGAGATACCAGAATTAAAAACACGAGCAAAGAAATTTCAAGAATTTTACGAATTGATAGAACATTTACGAGAAGATATGCGAACACTTTCTGTTGTTGACTTAATTGATTCTATTGTAAAACGTTCTGGATATTTACAATCACTTTTAGAAGAAGGTACCGATGAAGCACTATCCAGAATTGATAATATAGAAGAATTTACAAATAAAGCAGCAGAATATGAAAAACAAAATCCAGAGGGAGGACTTTCAGGATTTTTAGAAGATATTGCTTTAATAGCAGATATTGATAGCTATGAAGAAAGTGACGGAAATGTAGCGCTTATGACATTACATACTTCAAAAGGTTTAGAATTTAATTATGTGTTTATAATTGGTATGGAAGAAAGAATTTTTCCTAGTTATCGCAGTGTAATGTATGGAGGACAAAAAGAAATAGAAGAAGAAAGACGTTTATGTTATGTAGGTATTACTAGAGCAAAACAAGAACTATTTTTATCTTTTGCAAAAAGTAGAATGCAACATGGCATCTCGCAAAATAATAATCCTTCTCGTTTTTTAAAAGAGATACCACAAGAATTAGTAGAAATACCTGTACGTCCTGTATCTGCTACAGCAAAAGAATACGCTTTAAAAACAAAAATGAGAATTAAACCAACATTTACAAAGCCAAATCCTTATGGAATGATAAAACCAAAATCAGAAAAGGTAGAATTTCCTTCTCCTAAAAATGTTATAATTGACTTTAAAGAAGGAGATAAGGTACGTGCGCCTAAATATGGTATTGGAATAGTAAAATCTATTTCTCCTGGAGGGGCTGATTTTGAAGTAGAAGTTTCTTTTGGAGCAAAGGGAATTAAAAAATTTATGGCAGGGCTTTCTAAATTAAAAAAAGTAGAAGAATAAGGAGTTTTTGACAATGGAAAGAATGAAAGAACTGATTGTATTATTAAATAAAGCTGCTTATGCATATTATCAACAAGACAAGGAAATCATGTCTGACCATGAATATGATGCATTGTATGATGAACTATTGGAGTTAGAAAAACAAACAAATACAATTTTAGCAAATAGTCCTACTCAAAAAGTAGGTTACACTGTAATGAGCAATTTAATAAAAATAAAACATGATGTTCCTATACTTTCATTAGATAAAACAAAAGAAATAGAAAAGCTAAAAAGTTTTTTAGAAGAAAAAGAGGGAATTCTTTCTTGGAAATTAGATGGCTTAACAATTGTATTAACATATCAAAATGGAGAGTTAGTACAAGCTGTAACAAGAGGAAATGGTTCTGTGGGTGAAGATGTTACACATAATGCTAGAGTATTTCAAAATGTACCTTTAAAAATCAATTATAAAGGAGAACTTGTATTACGTGGGGAGGGCATTATTCCTTTCTCAGAATTTAAAAAAATTAATGAATCACTAGGTGAGGGAGAAAGTTATAAAAATCCAAGAAATCTTTGTAGTGGTTCTGTAAGACAATTAAATAGTGAAATTGCAGCAAAAAGGAATATACTTTTTTACGCTTTTACATTAGCGAAAGCAGATAATATTGATTTCAAAGATTCTAAGCTAAATCAAATGGAATGGCTTACTCAGATGGGATTTACTGTTGTAGAACATAATAAAGTTACAGCCGATACAGTAGAAGAGGTAGTACAAAAATACCAGAAAAATGTAATAGAAAATGATTTTGCATCAGATGGACTGGTATTAACATATGATAGCATCTCCTATAGTGAAAGTTTAGGAACTACTTCTAAATTTCCAAAAGATTCTATTGCTTTTAAATGGGCAGACGAAATGGCAGAAACAACATTACAAAATGTAATTTGGAATACTTCCCGTACTGGCTTAATGAATCCGATTGCTGTTTTTGAGCCTGTGGAATTAGAGGGTTCTACTGTAAGTCGAGCAAGCCTGCATAATGTAAGTATATTAGAAGAATTACAGCTAGGGATAGGAGACAAAATCAAGGTATATAAAGCAAATATGATTATTCCACAAATTGCAGAAAATTTGACAAAACAAAATAATATTGAAATTCCCAAACATTGTTTTGTTTGTGGTGGTGAAACTGAAATTCGTATACTGAAAGATGGAAAGACATTGTATTGTACTAATCCAAATTGTCAAGCTCAACAAATTCGCTCCTTGTCTCATTTTGTATCAAGAGATGCTATGAATATTGAGGGACTTTCTGAAGAAACATTAAAAAAACTTGTAGAAAAAGGCTTAATTAAAAATTATACAGATATTTTTTGCTTAGAACAGTATCAAGATATCATTGAAAACATGGAGGGGTTCGGCAAACGTTCCTACAAAAAACTAATAGAGTCTATTGAAAAATCAAAGACAACAACCTTACCTAATTTTATATATGCGCTTGGTATCAATCATGTAGGATTTAGCAATGCAAAATTGCTTTGTAAAAATTTTAAATATAATTTAGAAGAAATTAAAAAAGCAAAAGAAGAAGATATTGTTGCTATTGATGGATTTGGTGAAATAATTGCTCACAGTATTTATCAATATTTTCATGATGAAAAAGATATGGAATTATTACAAAAAGCATTACAATATATTATATTTGCAGAAGTAGAACAAATAGATGATGAAAACTTACATTTACAAGGTATGAGTTTTGTCATTACAGGAGATTTACAACAATTTGCAAACAGAAAAGAATTACAGCAAAAAATAGAATCTCTTGGAGGAAAAGTAACTGGAAGTGTAACAAAAAAGACAAAATGTCTAATCAATAATGATACAACATCAAATTCATCTAAAAACAAAAAAGCAAAAGAATTAGATATACCTATATTAAATGAAAATCAATTTATATTAGAATATCTTTCAAAATAATAGTATTTAATATCATATTATAATATTTATTTCCATTGCTTTTTGTTGAAAAATACAGTAAAATAGTAGCATATTAAAAAGGAGGGAAAAGACATGAAAAAAATGGCACTTGTCTTATCCATCGCATTACTAACTAGCACTATGGGAAATATGGCATATGCTAATACAACATATAGTATTGATAAGACAACAATAAATGGATTACATGCTGCAACACGTCAAGCACAAGTAAAAGACATTATTATTACAGAACCTGCAGCAGGGCTTTTTGAAAAAGATAAAACAATTTATTTAAAAGCTGAAAGACTGATTTTTGAAGATGATATAGCAGTAGAAGTTACAAAGGGAAACATTCGTATAAAAAAAGTTGATACAGATGGGGATATATTAAAACTAACAATTGAAAAGGCAAGCTCTGAAGCATCTGAGATTAGAATTTCTAATATAAAATTTTACTTAGATGGCAATTTAGCAGATGGTACTTATGATTTAGATTTAATTACAGAAGAAAGTGAGCTATATCCTAATAATGTATTTGGTGGTTTTTATGAACAAAGTACAGCAATGGGAAATTCAGCAACAGCTTCTATCACGTTATTAAAAGATTTTGTAACAATTAGTACAACTCCAAGAGATAAACAACAAACACCTATTTTATATAGAGATGTCATATCTATTCCTGTAGCAGAACAACAAAATACAGCAATAGAGCAAGCATATTTATCTAATGGGACAATCATGGTTCCTATACGTGCTATTGTAGAAAGTTTATCTGATAGAGTAATTGTACGATGGGATAATGAAACAAAATCAGTTGTCATTGCTATGGGTCAGCGAATTAGTCGTATACAACTTGGCAATAACACTATAAATTTAAATGGTGTTATTACACCAATGAAAGCTGTACCAGAAATAAAAGATGGAAGAATTTTTATTCCTGTAGAAGATATAGCATATATTTTAGGCATCAGCGAAAACAAA
>CAMXTM010000179.1 GCA_947246775.1 uncultured Clostridium sp.
AATACAATATGAAACAGCATTAGCTTATACAAGAGGAATTACAGTAGATGAATTACGTGCTGGATATAGTAAGACATCTACAACACCTTTGGGTAGAAGTGGAAAATTAACAGAAGTAGCGGATTTAGTTTGTTATATGGCAAGTAAAAGAGCAAGTTATGTACATGGTGTAACATTTAATGTAGCAGGTGGAAAAACAAGAGGTTAGTTTACTACTTTTGGTTATGGTATATATAACATAATAAAAAGTATGAAAAATGTTTTTCGGAGGGAGGATACAATATGAATAACTATTTTGCAGAAGATAGAAAATTTTTAATTATAAAGCTATTGCAGCAAAATAATGTAATTCCTCTTTCAGAATTAGCAAAAAGATTAGATGTTAGTACACGAACAATAAGAAATGACATTAAATTGTTAAATGAGTTGTTAGAAGATACCGCTTTTATTGAAATGGAACAAGGAGATTGTTGTTTTTATATAACAGACCACTATGGATTAGAGGAAAAGAAAATTTCTTTAGAAAAAATGCAAAGAGATTTTGATTCTCCTCAAAAAAGAGTAGCTTATATTATAAAAACACTTATGACAAATGATACACATTATTCTACAGAAGAATTAGCTTATGATATGAATTTGGGCAGAACAACACTTTCTAACGAAATTAAGAAGTTAAATAAAGTTTTGAAAAATTATCAGCTTTCTATTGAAGGCACACAAAGTGCTGGTATTCGCTTAAAAGGTGAGGAATTTCAACTAAGACTTTTTATACTGGAGAACATTTATGATATGCTATATGATGGAGGAACAATACAAGAGAGTGTACAAGATTGTATTGCTGCATTATTTCAGAATTATGGTTTGGAAAGTACAACAGAAAAAAACTTTTTTCAATATGTTGTGGTGTCAATAGATAGGATACAAAGTGGTCATAGCTTAACTTACATGAATGAAAAATTTTATACATTACAGGAAAGTAATGCTTGGAATATTATACAGACAGTAACAAATAAGTTACGACCACTTTTAAACCAAGATTTTAGTATAGAAGAAAGGCTATTTATGACAATTCCACTAGCTGGTATGAGAACACCAACAGGTTTAGAAAATGTTTCTAAAATGGAATTAAAGCAAAATATTGAAGAAGTAATAGAAGAAATTATTGAAAAAATAGGATATGAATTAAATTTATATTTAAAAAAAGATAATTTGCAACAAGATTTCTATTATCATATTTCTTTTATGGTCAATAGGCTTCAGTTTGGCTATATGTTAAAAAATCCTTTAGCAGAGGAAATTACCAAAAAATATCCTCTTGCTTATAAAATGGCAAAGATTGCAGTAAAAGTAATAGAAAAGTATTATGATGTTGTTGTGCCAGAAGATGAAGTAGGATATATTACAGCATATTTTGGAGCTTATATACTAGAATATAGTGTTGTGCAACAAAAACCATGTCGTATTGCACTGATATGTAGTACAGGTAGAGGCACAGCAAGATTGATTGCTTCCCAACTAAAAAGACTGTTGGACCATAATGCAGAAATGGATTTATATTCTGAGAAACAAATATCAGCGGAATTATTGGATACTTATGACATTGTATTTTCTACAATAAAATTATCTTTTGAAACAAGAAAACAAATCATAAGAATTAAAGATATTTTTGATGAAAAAGAATTGTTACTACACATACAAAAAGTAAAATATCTTGAAAAAGTTGATTTTCTGGGAGAAGAAACAAGCGGCGTATCATTGATTGCTGCACTGTTAGAAGAAAATACATTTTTCTTGTTAGATGAAAAAAAGGGGTACTTAGACAATACAAAAATGATGATACAGCACTTAATAAAACAAGGGCTAGTAGACAAAGAATTTGAGCAAAGAATATTAGAAAGAGAACAAAACTCTACAATGGTATTTGGACATAATGTTGCATTTCCACATACTGTTAATGAGCAAAAAGAGGGAAAATTAGTATTAGCTTTGGGGGTAAGCCCTAAAAAGTTAGCAAGTGAAAATGGGGAAGATGTACAACTGATATTTCTGCTAGCACTGCCGAAAGGTAAGGAATTAGATGATTCTGTATTAGTGAGAATGTATGATGAACTAATTTCAATTGCACAAAATGAAGAATATATAGAAGAAATTACAAAAGCAGAAAATTATAAACAGTTGGTACGGAGTTTTATAAAGTTAGGAATTGGAAATTTACTATAACATTTTGAAAGGAGACTTTGCCATGAACTTTTGGTTAGTTGTATGTCTGCTGGGAGGCGGATACTTAGTACAATGTTTGTTTGGACTAATGCAGATGAAAGACTTTTCAAAAACATTCCGTCCCTTAAGAAAAATGGGTAGAGTGGCAATAGGTAGAACAAATGGGGGCTTAAGAGCAGGCGCAATTGTCATGTTTGCCATTGATGAAAACGGTATTATATTAAAAGGAAAAAGAATGATGGGAGTAACGGTTCTGGCAAAGTTTAAAGATTTTACTGGTTTTGAAGGAAAAGATATAGGAAAACTAACAGAATCTGATGTGGAAAAATTGCCAAAACCTTTGCGTAAAGCAATATTAGATGCTGTAATGAATTACAATATTATTATGAGTGGCGGTGAAATTCCTCCAAGATTAAGTTTATTCCAAAAAATAGGACAAAAACTTTCTCCTAAAAAACCAGCAATGAAAACAAAAACAGAATTGTAAGATAGAAAAGGAGTGTAAAGTTTATGGATTATGTTGTTAAGTTTGCAGAAGGCTTTATGAATTTGTTTAGCACAGGTGCAGCGAATTTTATAAGTTGGGTAAGTGGAATTGTTCCAGTTGTATTGATGCTTTTAATTGCTATGAACACATTAATCAATTTGATTGGTGAAGAAAGAATCAATAAATTAGCAAAAGCATCTGCTAAAAATCCTTTGTTACGTTATATGGTATTACCTTTTTTGGGTGCATTTATGTTAGGTAATCCAACAGCACTTTCATTAGGACGTTTTATGCCAGAAAGATTAAAACCAAGTTATTATGCTTCAGCTTCTTATTTCTGCCATACATCAAGTGGTGTATTCCCACACATTAATCCTGGTGAAGTATTTATATTCTTGGGTATTGCAGAAGGTATTTCTACATTAGGACTTAGTACAATGCCTTTAGCAATTCGTTATATGGTTGTTGGTTTGGTTATGAACTTTATAAGTGGTTGGGTAACAGATTTTACAACAGCATTTGTTATGAAACAACAAGGTATGGAATTAAGTAATGAATTGAAAATGTGATAAATAGATGATAAAATAAAAGGGGGATAATCCATATGGCATATAGTGCAATTAAAATAGTAAAAGGTAGTGGCGGATTCGGTGGTCCATTAGTAGTATGTCCTGAAGAGGGAAAAGACAAATTAGTATATATCACAGGTGGTGGTGCAAAACCTGATATCGTTGATAAAATAGTAGAATTGACAGGCTGTGAAGCTGTAAACGGTTTTAAAACATCTGTTCCTGAA
Organism: uncultured Clostridium sp.; assembly: GCA_947246775.1. Lineage (GTDB taxonomy): Bacteria > Bacillota > Clostridia > Lachnospirales > Anaerotignaceae > Coprocola. The sequence goes on from CAMXTM010000179.1 coordinate 3,504, forward strand.
AAAGAAATATTCTTAGTCATTATAGACTGTGGTGGTACGCTTCGTTGTGGTATTTATCCACAAAAGAGAATACCAACAATTAACGTTATGCCAGTTGGTAAAAGTGGTCCTATGGCAAAACACATCACAGAAGATATTTATGTTTCAGCAGTTGGTGTCAACCAAATTAGTGATGCAAATGGAGAACCTGTCAATGCAGCAGCTCCAGGTTCTAAAATGTTAGGAACTGTTTCTGAAAGTACAGCTCCTAAAGCAGCAGCTCCAGCAGCATCAGAAGAAAAGAAAGACGAACGTCAATTCAAATACAGCGCAGATAAAAAAGTATCTCAGACAATGGCAGAGGGAAATAAAGGTGGTCTTGTAACAAAAATTGGTATGGCAGCTGGTAAAGTTATAAACACATTTAACCAAGCTGCAAGAGATGCCGTACAAACAATGATTACATCAATCATTCCTTTCATGGGATTCGTATCATTGCTTATTGGTTTGATTCAAGGTTCCGGTTTCGGTGACTGGTTTGCAAAACTGTTAATTCCATTGGCTGGTACAGGTATTGGTCTTGTAATATTAGGTTTCATTTGTTCTATACCATTTCTTTCTGTATTACTTGGTCCTGGAGCAGTTATGGCACAGGTAATTGGTACATTGATTGGTGTAGAAATTGGTAAAGGAAATATCAATCCAAACTTAGCTTTGCCTGCATTGTTTGCAATCAATACACAATGTGCTTGTGACTTCGTTCCAGTTGGTCTTGGTTTAGCAGAAGCAGAGCCAGAAACAGTAGAAGTTGGTGTTCCAGCAGTATTATATTCCAGATTTTTAACAGGTGTACCTCGTGTATTAGTTGGTTGGATTGCAAGTATTGGTATGTATGTATAAAATATAAAGTATAATAATGAGATGAAAAGGAGGAATTGATATGGCAGTAATTTATGACAACAAAGTAAAAGGATTAGGAGCTTGTGTATCAGAGTTTGAGGGAATGTTTATATTATTTGGTGATAATGCACCAGATACATTGAAAGATTATTGTTACACAATTGATGTAAACCCTATTAAAGAAGAAATTAAAGCAGGACAAAAAGCAGTAATTGATGGAAAAGAATACAATATTACAGCAGTTGGTGATGTTGTAATGAAAAATCTTGGAAATTTAGGTCATGTTACATTCTCTTTCACAGGAGAAACAGAAGCAGATTTACCTGGTACAATTTATTTAGAACAAGCAGAAGTGCCAAAATTAGAAGTTGGAAGCACAATACAAATTGTTGCATAATTGTAAAAAACGTTAAAGCAAAAATCCCAGTCTTGAAAAATGGACATCAGATAATTACTCTGATGTCTTATTTTTTAATTAAAAAATAGAAATAAAAAAAGAACATCTTAAGATGTTCTTTTTAAGCGGAGAAGGAGGGATTTGAACCCTCGCGCCGCGCAAACGACCTATACCCTTAGCAGGGGCACCTCTTCAGCCACTTGAGTACTTCTCCAAAAATGCCTAAATCAGAAAAATTTTATTAAATTGTTGTGCTCAACAGCACGTTTAATAGTATACAAAAGATATAATCTCTTGTC
>CAMXTM010000180.1 GCA_947246775.1 uncultured Clostridium sp.
ATATTAACAGTTGGTATTATTGCAGGAGGGAGTGTATTCGCATACGGGCAATACATGATAAACAAAATGGAGGAAGCTGTTAATATTGATACAATTTATAGCGGAATTTCTGTAAATGGTATTGATGTTTCTGGAAAAACAAAAGAAGAAGCATTACAGCAGTTGCAACAGGAAGCAGATAATCATATCGGCAGCCAAAAAATAACAATACAGCAAGAAGATAGAACTTGGGAGATACCTTTTTCAGAATTAGATGTAAAATATGATATAGAAGCATCTGTAGAGGAAGCATGGGAAACAGGAAGAACAGGAGAATTGAAAGATAGATATAAAATTGTAACAGATGTAGCACAAAGTAAAAAAGATATTCCTGTTTCATACACATATGATAATCAAAAAGTAAGAGAAAAGTTAGAAGTAATTTCCACAGAATTTAATGTAGATGCAAAAGATAGTACACTTACTAGAAAAAATGGTGCTTTTCAAATTACAGATGAGCAAAAAGGCTATGCTATGGATATAGACCAAACACTTCCAAAAGTAGAGGCAATGCTGGAACAAAATACTGGTGGTGTAGTAGAACCAGAAATTACTGTAACAGAACCAAAAGTAACAAAAGCTGATAATGAAAAAGTAACAGATTTAATAGGAACTTATAGTACAACATATTCTGCAAATGCAGCAGGAAGAAATGAAAACTTAAGAGTAGGCTGTGTCAATATAGATGGTACTGTGATTGCACCAGGAGAAGTTTTTTCTATGAATGTTGGATTAGGACCTCAAACATATGCAAATGGCTATAAAGATGCAGGTGTGTATGTCAATGGAAAAGTGGAGCAAGGCGTAGCAGGTGGTGTTTGCCAGGTTACATCAACATTATATAATGCGGTCATATTGGCAGAATTGGAAGTAGTAGAGAGATACCCTCACTCTATGACTGTAGGATATGTTCCATTAGGTAGAGATGCAGCCGTGGCAGGAGATTATAAAGACTTAAAATTTAGAAATGATACAGAATATCCTGTTTATTTAGAAGCATATGCTAGAGATGGTAAAGTAGTATGTAATTTGTATGGACATGAAATACATGATGCAGGGCATAAAGTAGATTTTGAAATGGTATTTGAGGGAACAATACCAAAGCCAGCAGAAAAAATAACAAAAGATGCTACAAAACCAGAGGGCTATAGACAGGTAACTTATACTGGAAAAACAGGTAGTAAAGTAAGTACCTATAAAATTATTACAGAGGGCGGAAAACAAATAAGTAAAGAATGGTTTTCTACTTCAACTTATCGAGCAACAGCCGATGAAGTAACTGTTGGAACAAAAAAAGCAGTAGTAGAAGCACCAAAAACAGAAACTCCAGCAGAAACACCAAGTACAGAGACACCAGAACAAACAAATATAGCAAGTAGTGAAGAAGCAGATAGTACACCAATTGGTGCTGAATAATAATTATTTGAGCGTATCGAAATTTTCGGTACGCTTGTTGTATTTTAATGGTAAAGGAGGCATAAAAATGATACAATGTTTGATAGTGGGTATAGGGGGAGGCATAGGTGCTATATTTCGATATTTGTTAAGCAAAATTCCTGTACCAGTTGTTACAACATTTCCTGTTATGACACTATGCATTAACATAATAGGCGCATTTGTGATAGGGCTTGTAGTTGGAGGAGCAACAAAGTATAATATGTCAGAAAAAACAATATTATTTTTAAAAACTGGACTCTGTGGAGGATTCACAACATTTTCTACATTTTCATTAGAAAGTATTACATTGATAGAACAAAAAAATAATATTGCAGCATTTTGTTATATTGTTTGTAGTATATTGTTTTGTTTAATAGGTGTGTGGTTAGGAAAAAAGATACTGTATGAGTAAGGAGAGATAATATGGAAATAGGAAAGATACCACCAGAAATATTAAATCGTATTGTTTTAAATCCCATAAACAATTACAATTTAAAAAGGAATGATGTTTATTTAAGACCAAAAACAGGGGAAGATTGTTCTGCTGTAACATTTGGCGAGGAACTTTGTGTACTGTCAGCAGACCCTATTACGGGGGCAGAACAAGATATTGGATATATTGCAGTTCATATTAATTGTAATGACATTGCATCAAGTGGAGCAGAACCAGTAGGAATCCTTTTGACAATATTGTTGCCTGAGGGAAGTATAGAACAAACCTTATCTGATATTATGTCAGGGGCATATGAAGCAGCAAAAGAAGTTGGTATAGAAATATTGGGAGGTCATACAGAAGTAACAAATGTTGTAAATAAAGCTGTAATTTCTGCTGCTGTGATAGGAAGAACAGATAAAAATAATTTTATTGCAACAGGTGGTGCAAAAGTGGGGCAAGATGTAATTATGACAAAATGGGCAGGATTAGAGGGAACAGTGATAATAGCGAAAGAATATGAACAAATATTGTCTGACAAAATAGATAGTGTATTACTTCATAAAGCAAAATCTATGAGAGGTTTTTTGTCTGTCATAAAAGAAAGTAGGATTGCTAGAAAAATGGGAGCAACAGCAATGCATGATGTCACAGAGGGCGGCATATTAGGAGCAGTTTGGGAAATAGCAGACTGTTCTGGTACAGGCATTACAGTGGAATTAGATAAAATCCCAGTAAAAGAAGAAACAAGGGCAATTTGTGAAATGGGACATATTAGCCCTTATGAACTCATTTCAAGCGGAAGTATGATTATAACTGCTTTTGATGGACAAAAAATAGTAGAAGCATTGCAAAAAGAGGGAATTGAAAGTGCTGTAATAGGAAAAATTACAGAAAAGGACAAGTATGTCATACAACATGGTAATATAGAGCAATTAAATCAGCCAAAGAGCGATGCCCTATATTCTATAAAGTTTTAATTTCCTATTCAGTTTGAAGTTTTTTCTTCAAAATAAAAAAAATAAGTGTAAAAGTGGGTTTTATCCCCTTTTTACTGTCAAAAAAAGATAAATATTTCACAACTTTGTAATTTTTTTTATTCAACAGCATTGCTTTTATAAATTTTATATTATTTTTATTAAAAAAATAAATACGAATAAAACAATATTTTGATTTATTTTAATATAAAATAACAGCACTATGTACTACGTCAAAATATAAAAAATAAATATTTTTCGTCAAAAATTATATTTTTCTATTGATTTTTATAGCAATTTATTGTATGATGTTTATAGCGAAATGCAGAGTGTTGAAAAAATAACAGGATTCTGCAAAAATGTAATATTATAATGAAATAAATTACAATGAAGTAAAACAATTTAGTTTCTATGCTATTATTTTATTAATTGAAAGGATTGATTTGCAATGAGAAATTTTATCGCAAAACACGTTGAAGAAATGCCACCATCTGGAATTAGAAAGTTTTTTGATGTAGCTGCTACTATGAAAGACGTTGTTTCTTTAGGCGTTGGTGAGCCAGATTTTAAAACTCCTGAACATGTTAGACAAGCAGCTATTGAATCTTTACAAGAAGGAAAAACAAGATATTCTTCTAATCAAGGTATGCCTGAATTAAGACAAGTAATTTCTGATTATCTTGATAGAAGATTCCACACAAAATATGACCCTGCTGACCAAATTCTTTGTACAATCGGTGCTTCTGAAGCGATTGATATTGCATTAAGAACAATTATAGAGCCAGGTGATGAAATTCTTGTTGTAGAACCATCTTATGTATCTTACAAACCAAGCATTACATTACAAGGTGGCGTACCTGTTGTATTAACAACAAAAGTAGAAAACGAATTTAGATTAACACCAGAAGAATTGGAATCTGCTATTACACCAAAAACAAAAGCATTGATTTTCCCATATCCAAACAACCCAACTGGTGGTATTATGGAAAAAGCAGACTTAGAAAAAATCGCTCCTGTATTGATTAAACATGATATTCTTGTTATTAGTGATGAAATTTATGCAGAATTGACATATGGTGGTTTAGACCATGTTTCTATTGCGTCTATACCTGGAATGTATGAAAGAACAATCGTACTGAATGGTTTTGCAAAATCTTTTGCTATGACAGGCTGGAGATTAGGCTATGCAGCAGGTCCTAAAGATTTAATATTAGCTATGAATAAAGTTCATGCATATGTAATTATGTGTGCGCCTACAATGAGCCAATACGCTGGTATTGAAGCGTTAAAAGACCCTGTACAATGTGACAAAGATGTAGCAGCGATGAGAGAATCCTATGATGAAAGAAGAAAATATTTAATCAGCGAATTTAACAGATTAGGTATGACTTGCTTTGAACCAAAAGGTGCATTTTATGTATTCCCATCTATTCAGTTAACAGGTTTAACATCTGCTGAATTCTGTGACAAGATGTTATTTGAGGGTAGAGTAGCAGTTGTTCCAGGTACAGCATTTGGTGACTGCGGTGAGGGATTCATTAGAATTTCTTATGCATATTCTATGGACGAATTAAAATTTGCGATTGGCAAGATTGAAGCGTTCTTAAAACAAATTGGAAAATTATGATAATTCATTTCTTTTTTAACTTCTCTTTATTGTGATAAACGAATAAGGACACACTGCAAAGTGTGTCCTTGTTTGTTGTGTTATTATTTTCCGAACCATGATAAAAAAACAGATAATCTTTCTAAGTCTTGGTTAGATAATTTTTCTATTCTTTTGTGTAATTGTGTACGTAATGAGGCAGTAGCTTTTTTATCATTGTAACTTTCAAAGCCCTCAAAAAATTCAGCGGGAGTCATTTCAAAAAATATCATAATATTGAACAATTCTCTAATAGATGGTAAAGACTTTTTGTTTACAATTGAACCAATGTAAGAACCAGATTTTCCTAGTTGGAGGCTTAAAGCATGTTCAGATAAATTTTTTTGTATTCTTAATTCTGTAATTCGGTTTCTCAAAAATGCTTCATATTTTGGTATATCTAATTCAAAATATAAATCTTTCTCCATTATGTTTTCTCCTTGTTTTAGTATTTAATATGTTAGATTTATATTACCAATTTTTTGTGTAAATTGATATAGAATAACTAATAAAAAAATAAATAAAGGACAC
>CAMXTM010000181.1 GCA_947246775.1 uncultured Clostridium sp.
AGATTAAATAAGGAACTTCCTATTAACGATAGGTATGATGTATTAGCAGAATTATATATTTTCTAAAAATAGGATTAACGAAATTTAGAAAAGCGCTCAAAATACAAACACTCCCCATAAATAAAATCAGACCCAATCTTTATCAGATAATGAGGAGGATTTTATATGGATATTGAAAGGAATTTAAGCACTCAGGAAGAAAAAATAATTTTTAAAGCGATTGATGACTTTCAAAAATATGGAAAAACAGAAATGAAATGTCCAATTTGTAAAGGAAAACTTAATTATATTGGAAATAATTTATCATTTGCAATATCATGTGAAAATTGTGAAATAATATATTCCCTTAGAGGAATTTAGAAAAGCGCTGTCTATGTCGAGAAAGTAGTGTTTTTGCGTTTAAAAAAATGGCAGAACGATAGCAATGTATGGTATAATCTGGAAAATGACATTATTTGTTGTAAAGGGGGCTTTCTTTATGGAAGTTTTGAAATTTGCAGACAAAACATTTTTCAAAAAAGATACCAAAATACAAACACTCCCCATAGATAAAATTAGACCTAATCCTTATCAGACAAGAAAGTATTTTAATTTTAATGCACTAGAGGAGTTATCTGCCTCTATCAAACAATATGGCTTATTGCAGCCTATCACGGTCAGAAAAGTGGGAAGTGTTTATTATGAACTCATTGCGGGGGAAAGACGTTTGCGTGCTTGTGAACTAGCGGGCTATAGCACCATATCGGCTGTCGTGCTTCATGTTAATGATAGTCAAAGTGCTTTGATTTCTATGACAGAAAATTTGCAAAGGCAAGACTTGAATTTTTTGGAAGAAGCAGAAGGCTATCAAAATGCAATACAGTATCACAATATGACACCAGAAGAATTGTCTAATAAGTTGTGTAAAAGCCAGTGTTCAATTACCAACAAAATACGAGTCTTAAAGTTGAGTGATACTGTCAAAAAGAAAATGATGCAGTATCAGCTAACTGAACAATATGGACGAGCTATTGCCAAAATTCCAGAGGAAGCAGTACAGCTTTCGCTTTTGGAGCATATTTTTCAAAAGGAATTGACCGTAAAACAGACGGAAGAACTGGTAGCGGAAACAATGGAGCAAATGTGTCAGCCAAAGCAGCAAAGACACATACAAAAAGAAAAGAGATATATTACAGATATACGACTTTTTACCAATTCGATTCGGCAATCTATTGACATTATAAAAAAGTCAGGTATGGTAGTACACTATGAAAACAAGCCCAAAGAGGACGGCTTTGAAATCGTAATCCGTGTTAAAGCAAAAAAGGGAAGACTTTAAGGACGCAGCGCTTTGAGGCTTTTGAAACATTTTTCCCCAGTATCACTGGGGAGGAATGTTGTTTACTTTTCGTTCTAATCGCATAAAAGAAGAAGATGCTGTTGCTAATAAAAAATCTTTTTCGGGCAAGTATGCTTCTGCTGTCATAGAGGTAAGTGTTTTGCCAACATGATTTGCCTTTACAGAAATATGATATTTGCAGCCAGCAGGCACAGGTTTTAAAAAAGTTGTACCTAGTTCTATGGTGTTAATAACATTCTGTTTAGAATAGTAGTGGCATAATAGCCCAAATGCGGTATCAAAAGCGGTCATCAGCATACCACCATGCAAAATACCCTCTGGATTTAATTGCCATTCCATGACTTCAAAGGCAAAGGTAACTGTTTTTTTGCTGTAATTACATTTTACAAATTGTGGGTGCATACTTGCGATAATTCCTTTTTTAAAGATATAGGCATCTGGTCTGAGGTATCTTTGAAACCAATCTTCCATATCCTCTTGTGTTTCTGTTTTCCATACTGCTTGTTCCATCATATTTATTTTCCTTTCTTTTTTTCTTATTGTAAAAAATCATGTATTGTTTCATTAAATACTGTGCTATTTTCATAGTGTGGCAACATTCTTGTATTTTCAAATAAAATATAACTGCCATCACCTTTGAGTTGCTCTATTTGTTCCATTTGCTCAGGGGGATTGACATGGTTTTCCTTTCCCCATATGACACAAAGTGGTATTTTCATTTCTTTTAATACTTTTTGTATATCCGCATATAAAAATTGGGTATCAGCGGAGGCAAACACAAACCGAGCATTTTCATTACCTTTGTGCGCCATAATATAGTAGTTTTGTACTAATTCTTTTGTAACCAATTCCTTACTAAAAAAGAAATCTTGTGTCAAACGCTTTTTGATTGCTTTTTTTGATGCTGCTTGTATAAAAAATTGTGTGCCTAAAATAGGACATTGATATAACATTCTTTTGTAGTTCTCTTTTTTGCTAGGGATTTTATTTGCTTTTTTGGAATCCGCTGTAACAAAAAAATGGTTTCCTAAAATAGAATGACAAAACAGTTTTTTGTTATTTTCTTTTTCAGTCGTTTTTGGTAGCCCTGTAGGGGAAATCAAAACTAATTTTCGAATATTTTCATGTTTGAGTGCATAAGCCATGACTGCAAAATCAGCAGCAGTAGAAGATGCAACAACAAAAGCACTCCTTTGCATTACATTTTCAATAAAATCATTGATAAATAGTGCATATTGATAGGCGGTGTATGTGATTTTAGGCTTTTGGGAGTCTCCAAAACCAGGCAAATCGGGTACAAAAACTTGATACATACGGCTAAGGCTTTCTATGTTGTTTTGCCATTCTGCACCACTTGCGCCAATTTCTGTATTGTGTAGCAGCAGCAGCGGACGCCCTGAACCATATACCTGATATGCTACGAAGTTATTTTTATATTGATATACTCTTTTAGGGGGAGCTTGTGGTATTTCTGTTTTGTTTGCTTTGTAAAAGATAATGTGTTGTATAGCACTGATAGTAGAAAGAGATACTGCACCCACTGCACAAAATAGAGATACTCTTTTTTGATTTCGCTTCATTTTTTGACACTCCTTTATCATTTTTTACTCTATTTTTTATTATACCATTTTTAAACTGTATTTAAAATAACCGTTTTTTATGTTTTTATTTTAATTGCTCTGTGTTGTTCTCTAACATCAAAAACAGTCATAGATTTTAAAAAGGAAGTGAAAAAGAAGATGCAGGATTTTTTGCACTTATCGGCTGAACTATGTATGATTATTTGTATCCAATCTGTGCTAGATGTTTTGCTTTCTGGCAAAAGGGACAATTACTATTCTAAAATCATATTTTTTGCAGGATATGTGGCATCACTGGCGCTGGTGCTGCACTTTGTATATGAACGATTGTCCAGAATCTTATTTATGATACCATTTTAAAGGTGATTCTATTTTTTTGAATTGTTCCACGTGAAACATTACGCTTTCCGGAAACATAAACGGTTTCTATATTGCATTTTTTGTATTGCTGTGATAAATTGTTTAGAAAAGAGTTTTTAAAAATGCTAATTTCTCAAGGAAATATCAAAATGGAGGAAAAAATAAATGGATTTTAAATTAGAAATCGCTTGTCTATTAGAAAAAGCAACAGGGGTGTCACAGCAGGAAATACTGACGGCTATCGAAATACCACCAAACAAAGACATGGGTGACTTTGCGTATCCTTGCTTTCGTTTAGCAAAACAATTCCGCAAAGCGCCACCGTTGATTGCGCAAGAATTATGCGAAAAAATAGAAAAACCTGATTTTATAGCAGACATTAAAGTACAAAACGCATATATTAACTTTTTTGTACAAAAAAGCGTATATATTAAAGAAGTGCTGCAAGATGTATTGTCACAGGGAGAAAATTATGGCAAAAGCGAGCTGGGAGAGGGCAAAACCATTGTGATTGACTATTCTTCCCCAAACATTGCCAAACCTTTTCATGTGGGACATTTACGCTCTACTGTGATAGGAAATGCTCTTTATCATATTTTTGAAGAATTGGGCTATCATTGTGAAGGTGTCAACCACTTAGGCGATTGGGGGACACAGTTTGGTAAATTGATTGTTGCCTACAAAAAATGGGGTTCTAAAGAAGCTGTAGAACAAAAAGGTATACAGGAATTGATGCGCATTTATGTAAAATTCCATGATGAAGCAGAAAAAGAGCCAGCCCTAGAGGACGAAGCAAGAGGTTGGTTTGTCAAAATGCAAAATGGCGAACAAGAAGCGCTTTCTCTCTGGAAGTGGTTTTATGATATTAGCATCAAAGAGTTTGACAGGGTTTATGATATGTTAGGAGTACATTTTGACGCCTATACAGGGGAAAGTTTTTACAATGATAAAATGGCAGCAGTTGTGGAAGAATTAAAACAAAAACAACTTTTAAAACAAAGTGAGGGTGCTATGATTGTGGATTTAGAGGAAGAAAAAATGCCTCCTTGTCTGATTATCCGAAAAGATGGTGGTACACTCTATGCCACACGTGATATTACTGCTGCACTTTACAGAAAAAATACTTATCACTTTGACAAGTGTATTTATTTAACAGCGCTAGACCAAAATTTGCACTTTTCCCAATGGTTTACAGTAATTAAAAAAATGGGCTATGATTGGTACAAAGACTTGATTCATGTACCTTTTGGATTGGTCAGCCTAGACAGTGGCAAACTTTCTACTCGTCATGGCAATGTTGTTTTAATGGAAGAACTTTTAAATCAGGCAATTTCAGAAACCATTAAAATTATAGAACAAAAAAATCCTGATTTGCCAAACAAACAAGAAGTGGCAAAACAAGTCGGTATTGGTGCAGTCATATTTAATGACTTATACAACAGCAGAATCAAAGACGTTGTTTTTTCATGGGAAAGAATGTTAAATTTTGATGGTGAAACAGGTCCTTATGTACAGTATACGCATGCCCGTGCTTGCAGTATCTTAAGAAAAGGAAATTGTACCCTAGCAGAAAAGATTGACTACAACCAATTGACAGATGAGGCATCTATGGAAGTGATAAAACTTTTGGCGCAGTTCCCTCAAAAAATACAGGAAGCAGCAGACAAATTAGAGCCTTTTATTGTGACAAGACATCTTGTTAATTTGTCACAGGCATTTAACAAATTTTACCATGACAATAGCATTTTAACAAGTGAAGCACAAACAAAAGAA
>CAMXTM010000182.1 GCA_947246775.1 uncultured Clostridium sp.
TTCCTGTTTGTTCAGCAATAATTTCTTTAATTCTTTCTAATACTTCCATTTTTGTTCCTCCTTAAAATAATTGTTCATTTAGATTTTAATAAGTAACCCACCCCATGTGAGTCCACCACCAAAACCTGCCATTAATATATAGTCTCCTTGTTGCAATAATTCCTTTTGTATCATTTCATTTAATGCAATAGGAATAGTTGCAGCGGAGGTATTACTGTATTCAGCAATATTCATATAAAACTTTTCCAAAGGTATCTTTGTTTTTCTGGATATAATTTCTACAATGCGAGCATTTGCTTGATGTGGTATAACATATTTTAATTGCTCAGCACGAATACCTGATTTTTCTATCAATTTTAAAATACACTTTGGTGTTTGTCTGGTAGCAAAATCAAAAATAGCTCTACCATCCATATGCAGAAAATTATCCTGTTCTTTTGATTCGCTATTGAATATATGAGAAGCTTTTTTTTCTGCACAACTCAATGACATACCACGACTACCATCACTACCTAGTTCTTCTGCCAATATGCCACCACTTTCTGCCTTTTCTAAAAAGACTCCTCCAGCTCCATCACCAAATAATACACAAGTGCTTCTATCTTTAAAATCTAAGTGTTTTGACAACACTTCTGCTCCAATAATTAGTGCATTATTATAAACGCCACTTTTAATAAATTTGTCTGCTGTACTAACGCTAAAAATAAAACCAGAGCAAGCTGCACTTAAATCAAAAGCAACTGCATTTACAGCACCAATTTTAGATTGCACTAAACATGCTGTAGATGGTGTTGTATAATCTGGTGAAACAGTCGCAACAATAATCAATTCTATTTCCAGTGGATTGATATTGCCATTTTTTAAAATATCCATTGCTGCTTTTGCAGCAATATCTGATGTGTTTTCTCCTTCTGAAAAATGTCGCTTTTCTATACCACTCCGTGAACGTATCCATTCATCACTTGTATCAACATATTGAGAAAGCATATCATTCGTAACGATTTTTTCAGGAACATAAGAACCAGTACATTTTATTTTTGAAAAAATCATGTTTTTTCTCCCTTACTTAAAAAAAATTTTTGCAAATATACATTCATTTTTGTCAAAGCCTAATAAAGTATTTGCTCTATAGTCAATACACTACCAACTATACTTAGAATCTTTTACAATTTTATTGTGTATCAAATACTTTAATAATCAAAGTATATAATGCTTTTTTTAATACGTCAATCTTTATTCTGAAAATAATTCCATTAAATCCAAAATATTTTTAGTAAATGCTAACAATTTATGTTCTATATATTGACAATAGATTATATTTGTAATATATTTTTCTATGTATAATAATATTAAATCTACATCACATAGTTATAAAAACTATATGATATTTTATAAAAAGGAGTGTCCATACTATGAAATTAAAACCACTTCATATTGGGGATTTAACAATACCTATTCCTATTATACAAGGTGGAATGGGTGTTGGTATTAGTCTATCTTCTTTGGCTGGAGCTGTAGCAAAAGAAGGTGCTGTTGGTGTTATTTCTGCTGCTCAACCTGGTTTTTTATCTAAAGACTTTTTAACAAATACAGTAGAAACAAATTTAAATGCATTAGCCTATCACATTAAAAAAGCAAAAGAAATTTCTAACGGTGGTATTATTGGTGTTAATATTATGAGAGCTGCTACCCATTATGCAGATTATGTAAATTGTTGCATTAAAAATGGTGCTGACATGATTATATCAGGTGCAGGGCTTCCTATGGAATTACCTGATTTAATTGGTGATGCTCATATTAAATTTGCCCCTATTGTTTCTTCTGTAAAAGCAGCAAAAGTTTTATTACATCGCTGGGATAAACGTGGAAAACGTATGCCAGATTTTGTTGTAATTGAAGGGCCAAAAGCAGGTGGACATTTAGGCTTTTCAGAAAAAGAATTACTTTCTGGACTAGAAGATAATTATGCCTACTATGATGAAGAAGTTAAAAATATTATAGATTATGTTAAAAGTTTTGAGCAAAAATATAATCGCTCTTTTCCAGTTATTTTTGCAGGTGGCGTATATGATAGGAATGATATTGACCATTACCTGGCATTAGGCTGTGATGGTGTTCAAATGGCTACTCGTTTTGTAGCAACACAAGAATGTGATGCTGATATAGAATTCAAAATGGCATATGTTAATGCTAAAAAAGAAGATATTACTATTGTAAAAAGTCCTGTTGGTATGCCAGGACGTGCAATCAGTAATCCTTTTATGGAATTAAGAAAAACAGAACGGGAAAATGTTACAAAATGCTATAATTGTTTAGAAAAATGTAATCCTACTACAACTCCCTATTGTATTACAGAAGCCCTAATTCGTGCTGCAAAAGGAGATACAGAAGATTCTTTATTATTTTGCGGTGCTAATGCTTACAAAATAGATAAAATTACAACAGTAAAAGAAATTATAGATGAATTAAATCAATAAAAATAGTAAATGCCCTCAATATTAAGGGCATTTACTATTTTTTTATACATCAATGTGACCAGAAAACAATCCATAAACATCATCAACAGGCAACGAAAAGACAATTCCTTTTGCTGGAGAGTTCATTCCCATTTCATTAGAAATATTCATCATAATTTTTTGTTTAATTTCTTTTCTAGCAACAATCAATAAAAGTTCTTTATCTTCATTTATTGTAATACCAAAAAATTTGGCTGCTTCTTTACCACTCACACCATGACCATGCAATATTGTCCCACCTGTAGCACCTGCTTTCTTTGCTGCTTCCATAGCATCAGAAGAATAACCATGATTTACAATAGCAATTACTAAAGCATATTTTTTATCCATACTCATAATTTAATCCTCCTTCCAACCTGTTAAGGCACAGAATGATGCCATACCACCAATACTATCCAATGGAATCGTAAAAGCAATTCCTTTTCCTGCTTTATGTAATTCCATTTCCTCTTTTAATTGAGCAAATATTTTTGGAACATCTTCTGCATACACAGTAGAAATAAATACATCTTTTACTGACTCATCTAGTCCTAAATAGTCTAACATCTCTGAGCTTGCTGTTCCCTTTCCAAAACATAATATTGTATAATTAATATTGTGACTTTTGTAATAAGATATTAATTTTTTACCTTTCCCTCTATCTACAATTGTAATCATAAGTTTTAATGGCTTTACTTCTCTTATTTTTGCCATATTCAGACAACCTCCTTTTAAAATTCGATAATATCGTTGTCTTCTTCTTTTTTAGATTCCATAACAGGTATTTCTGCACTTCTTTTCTTTTCTCCTATTGTATAAATTAAACCTAAAACTTGTATTGTCACTAGTGGAGTCATAGCAACCATAGCAACTATTCCAAAAGCATCTGTCATAATTTCTCCATCTAACGCTTGACAAGCTCCCATAGCTAAGGGCAACAAAAAAGTGGCTGTCATTGGACCAGACGCAACTCCTCCTGAGTCAAAAGCAATTGCTGTAAAAATTTTAGGTACAAAACGAGATAATGCAATTGCAATACCATAACCAGGTATTAAAAAGCACCATACTGGAATACTTGTTAATACTCGAATCATCGCAATTCCTACTGAAATACCAACACCACATGACAAACTAATGAGCATTGCTCTCTTTGTAATATTTCCGCTTGTAATTTCTTCTACTTGTTTTGTCAATACATGAACTGCTGGTTCTGCAATAACAACAAACATTCCAATAACAATACCAAGAGGAACTAACACCCAATGATAGGATAGTTGTGCAATAGTATTTCCAATATGATTACCTACAGGCATAAAACCTACATTAACACCTGTCAAAAAGCACACAAGTCCAATATAAGTATAGGCAATACCAACATATATTTTTTTGACATAATGTTTTGATAGTTTTAAATACAACTTTTGAAAAATTAAAAAGAATATAATAATAGGTGAAAGTGCTACTGCTACTTCTTTAAAATAATGTGGAAATCCACTTATAAATAAAACTACTACTTCTTTTATATTTTCTGCTGTAGCTTGTGTTTGTACTACATAATCTTCTGAAGATACACCAAAAAATAAACCAAGTATCAATACAGCTAAAATTGGCCCTACAGAACATAATGAAATTAAACCAAAACTATCTTCTTGAGAATTTTTGTCTCCACGTACAGATGCAACACCAAGTCCTAAAGCCATAATAAAAGGCACTGTAATAGGTCCTGTTGTAACACCTCCTGAATCAAAAGCAACTGCTAAAAATCGAGTTGGAGAGAAATAAGCTAATAAAAATACGATAGCATAAAAAATAATAAGTAGTATTACCAAATTAACTTGAAACAAAATACGCAACAATGCTAATACAAGAAAACTACCTACTCCTATTGCTACCGATAATATCAATGTCATATTAGGTATAGATGGTACTTGTGTTGCTAAAACTTGCAAATCTGGCTCAGCAATTGTAATTACTATGCCAAACAACAAAGCAGTTAATATTAAGAATACTAAATTTCTGGATTTTGTCAATTGCGCTCCTACTTTTTCTCCCATAGGCATCATAGCAATATCTGCTCCTAATGTAAATAGCCCCATGCCAAATATTAGCAAAATAGCTCCAACTAAAAATAAAATCATAGTATACAATGAAATAGGAACAATAGTAAAACTTAAAAGTAGTACAATGACAACAATTGGCATGACTGATGAAAGAGATTCTAATATCTTTATTTTTAAATTTTTATACAATCTGTGTCCTCCTTTTTTATTCAATTTATTTTAGTTACAAAATAACCTCTAAATCGGCATAGACAATAATATAATTATGTCAATTTAGAGGTTAATATATAAAACAAAGAAATTTGAAAATATTTCTTTGTTTTATAGTATTATTTTTATTACTTTCATCAGTATATCATAATGATACAAAAATTCATATTATTTTTGTATCATTTTAACAGTTTCTTTATATTTCATGTAACTTCCATTTTCCAGAACAATATCTCCATACAAAGCAAATAATACGGAATATCCAATCTAAAATCATAGCAATC
>CAMXTM010000183.1 GCA_947246775.1 uncultured Clostridium sp.
GCTCCCTCTCCTACAGCGTAAAGCCCTTTTACAGAAACGCTTTGTCTTTGCTCATTTCTTACTACCCTAACGGGGGAGGAACTTCTACTTTCTATCGCACTGATGACAGCACAACTTTGGTCAAATCCTTTTAGTTTTTTTCCAAACTCTAATATCGCTTCTTGAAGTGCTTCTGTCATGAACTCTGGCATAATATCTTCTATATTACAAAACATGACATTAGAGGGACAACTACTCTTTATTTCTCCCCACTCTTTAGAACACTTCCCATTTAAAAAATCACCCAACAACTGCACTGGTACAGCACCATTTGCGACATGATATGCTTTTTGCTCTAGTTTTCTTTGCAACATCATACCTGCTAATGGCTCATCACTTCCAAAATCTTCTGGAAATACCTGCACAAGTAGCGCACTATTTGCATTTTCTCCATCTCTCAAATATTCGCTCATACCATTGATTGCCGTATGCCCCTTTTCAGAAGATGCATTGACAACATATCCCCCTGGACACATACAAAAGCTATAGACTGCTCTGCCTTTTTTGGTAGTATATGTTAGTTTATAATCCGCTGGTGGCAGCAACTCCGCCTTTTTTCCATACTGCACCTCATTTATCATACACTGTTTATGCTCTATTCTGACCCCCATAGCAAAAGGTTTTTGCTCTAAATAAATACCTTTTTTGTGTAGTAGTTCAAACATATCCCTTGCACTATGTCCTGTTGCTAATACAACTGCTTCTGTATTGATTCTTTTACCATCATTGACAATTACCGCTTTGATATTTCCCTCTGCTATTTTTAAGTCTGTTACTTTACTATTAAAATAAACTTCTCCACCTAGTGAAATAATCTTTTTTCTGATATTTTTAACTACTGTTTTTAATTTATCTGTGCCAATATGTGGCTTATTATCGTATAATATTTGTTCGGGTGCGCCCGCTTCTACAAATTCTTCAAGCACTTTCCTAGAACGTATATCTTTGCTTCTTGCTGTTAATTTTCCGTCCGAAAATGTTCCTGCGCCGCCCTCTCCAAACTGTACATTGCTTTCTGGATTTAATCCCTTTCCCTGCCAAAACAATTCTACTGTTTTACTTCTACTATCAACATCTTCTCCTCTCTCCAAAATAATTGGACATAGTCCCATTTCCGCAAGCAAAAGCCCCGCAAACATTCCCGCTGGACCAAATCCTACTACAACGGGTCTCGTTTTTAAAATACATTTTCCCTGTGGGAAATAATAGGTCATATCTGGCGCAATCGTTACATTTTTTGCTCTTGTACGCTCTAACACCTTTTTTTCATTTTTTAATTTGACATCTACTGTATAAACATAGTGTATATTATCTTTTTTTCTGGCATCTAAGCCTTTTTTATATATTTTTTGCTCTAGTATATCACTTTCACTAATGCGAAGTCTTTTTATTATTTTATGCTTTAATGTTGTTTCGCTTTCTTCTAATTTTAATTTTATTTCTCCAACTCGAATCATTTTTATCACCTTTTATCATAATATACCTCAGCCAACACTAATCCTTTTGCTGGTGCGGTAAATCCTGCACACTGTCTATTTTGTCCTTCAAAAACAGCTCTAACGCTTTCTGCTGTTCTTTTTCCCTCTCCTACTTCTATCAGTGTTCCTGTTATAATTCTAACCATATTATACAAAAAACCATTGCCAAGATACACAATTTGTAGTTCCTGCTCTTTTTGTACAAATTCTATACTGTATAGATTTCTGACTGTTGACTTTTTCATTCTTTTATTAGAACAGTAGTTTTTAAAATCATGTTCCCCTATTAAATAGTTTGCCCCTTTTTTCATACTTTCTACATCTAATTTTGTTTCATTTACAAAAACGTACTTTCTTTCAAACACAGGAGATACACTACTATTCCATATTCTATAAACATATTTTTTTGCCTTTGCATTTAATCTTGCATGAAAACGATTTTCTGCTTTTTCCAAAGAAATGACAGCAATATCTTCTGGTAAAAGTGCGTTGATACGCTCAAAAAGCGCTTTTTCTGTTTCTGCCCAATCCATATGGAAATTTGCTACTTGTCCCCAAGCGTGTGTACCTGCATCTGTGCGTCCTGAACCAAATACTTCTATCTTTTCTCCTGCAATATCACTCATTATATTTTCTAACTTTTCTTGTATTGTATTTTTTGTGTTGCCTTGCTTTTGCCAGCCATTGTAACGGCTACCATCATATTTTAATACTACTTTATAATTTTGCTTCATTGATATACTCCTATTCTTTTTTTATCATATATGGTTTGCTCCACTTTGCAAAAAGCAACATCACCACTATCATTACTACAAAAAACAGCATTGCACTATATTTTCCTACTACATAGCGAAATACGATTCTATCAAACAGTACAAACAGCACGCCGATTGCCAGTTCAAATTTTCCTAGTCCTTTTGTATATTCTAATTTGCGTTCTTCTATAATTCCTTTTTTATCGTTCGCAAATTTTTCTGTCATAAAATAATCCCTTACTCCTTGAAAAAGCCATATTACACCAAATAGTGTCAATATCCCTACCATTTTGCTACAATTCCTCCTATTTTATTTTATTCGCCCATTCAGTATAACACAAAATATAACAAAAAGCATTGCACAATAATAAAAACTTTTTGTTTTTATTACTAATAAATATTGACTAAAAAAATCTATTTTTATATACTAATTATATACATATTACTGCACTGTAATCACATAACATAAAAATAGTTATTATTTATTTTTAACGGATTGATTTTATTTATCCACTTTATTATGTCTATTTTTTATGTTACAAAATTTATTTAGAAAGAAGGTATTTTTTATGAATACACAAGAAAAACGACCTATTTATGTCATAGGACACAAAAATCCAGACACAGATTCTATCTGTTCTGCTATTTCTTATGCACATCTCAAAAACAAAATTAGTGACAACAACTATGTTGCTATGAGAGCTGGACAAGTGAGTAATGAAACAAATTTTGTATTAGAAACATTTGGTATGGACAGCCCTCAACTCATTACAGATGTTGCAACACAAGTAAAAGACCTCTCTATTAAAAAACCTCAAGGTCTTTCTTATAACACTTCACTTAAAACTGCATGGACACTGATGAGAGATACAAAAGATGCTACTATGCCTGTTATAGGAGAAGATGGCGCACTAGAAGGTATTATTGCCCTCAAAGACATTGCTACTGCAAATATGGACATCTATGAAACACGTATCCTTTCTTTATCCAAAACACCTTACAAAAACATACTGGAAACCATTGATGGTACGATGGTTGTTGGCGACCCAGAGGGATATGTCGAAAGTGGCAAATTACTCATTGGTGCAGCAAACCCTGACCTTTTAGAAGAATATGTAGAAGATGGCGATATTCTTGTTATGGGTAATCGTTATGATGCTCAACTTTGTGGTATTGAAATGAATGCTGGTTGTATCATTGTTTGTATGGGCGCAGCAGTAAGCAAAACAATACAAAAAATGGCAGCACAAAACAACTGTCGTATTATCAGTACACCTCATGACACCTTTATGGTAGCAAGGTTGATTTGTCAAAGTACGCCTGTTGGTTATTTTATGATAAAAGACAAACTTTTTACTTTTAAAACAGAAGACTTTGTTAATGACATCAAAACTGCCGTAGCAAAAATCAGACATAGAGAGTTTCCTATCCTAGACAGTGATGGAAATTATTGTGGTATGCTTTCCCGCCGTTCTTTGATTGATATGAACAAAAAGAAAGTCATTATGGTAGACCACAATGAAAAATCACAGGCAGTAGATGGTATTGATGACGCAGAAATCTTAGAAGTCATCGACCATCATAAAATTGGTACGATAGAAACCATTGCTCCTGTTTATTTCCGTAATCAGCCTGTTGGTTGTACTGCTACTATCGTTTACCAAATGTACTGTGAAAATGATGTAGAAATTGAGCCAAATATTGCAGGTCTTCTTTGCTCTGCTATTATATCAGATACTTTAATGTTCCGTTCTCCAACTTGCACTCCTTTAGACAAAATGGCTGCCGAAGCACTTGCTAATATTGCAAAAATTGATATTGCACTTCATGCAGCAGAAATGTTTAGAGCAGGTAGTGCTTTGCAAAACAAAACAGAAGAAGAAATTTTTTATCAGGATTTCAAAAAATTTAATACAGAAGAAGTTAGCTTTGGTGTAGGTCAGGTTTCCTCTATGGATAAACAGGAATTAGAATCATTACAACCAAAAATTGAACAATATATGCTCAAATCATTAGAAAAAACTGGTTTAAATATGCTTTTCTTCCTTTTGACTGACATTATAGAAGAATCTTCTATTACAATTTTTGTTGGTGAACAAGCTCCAGAAGTCATTAAATCTGCTTTTGGTGTAGAAGTTGCAGACAATCAACACTCTACTTATTTAAAAGGTGTTGTTTCCAGAAAAAAACAACTGATACCAAAACTAATGGCAGCATTGCAACAATAATCACATAAATATCAATAAAATCATTCCTAATATAACAAAAAAGCCGTCATAAAAATGTGACGGCTTTTATCATATAATAGAAAGTTATTTGTTTAATTGCTTTTTGATTTCTTCTAATTCACTATAATCTAACTTTGAACATAATAATATAAAATTATCATCAGCGCCATGTTTCAGCATTTCAATGACCATGTTTGTTTTTCCTTCTTGCAAACCTTCTTGTCTTCCTTCACGTCTTCCTTGCTGTAGTCCCTCTTGTCTTGCTTCCTCTTTTGCTTCGTCCATTATAGTCATATATTCATCCCTCCATTTGCCATCTCGTTTAATTTGATTAGATTCTGCAATCATTTTATCTGTCAAATTACTTTTTGATTGTGACATATACCCATCCTTTATCAATTCTATAAATGATTTTAAATCATTATCTTTTATTGTATCAATATCACATTCTGCATTTACAAAAACTTTATATGCCATATCATTGAGTTTGACAACTTTATTCTCACTTATAAACATATTTTCAAATATATAAACAGGAAAATTTGT
>CAMXTM010000184.1 GCA_947246775.1 uncultured Clostridium sp.
CAGCACTTCTTGCTGCGAGAGCAAGTAAAAAAGCGATTGACATGGAAGAAATACAAAAAGCTTTTGTTAAAGTAGGAATTGGTACAGAGAAGAAAAGCAGAGTCATTTCTGATAAAGAAAAATTTATTACAGCTTATCATGAAAGCGGTCATGCAATTCTTTTTGAGCTTTTGAGCGAGTTAGACCCTGTGCATAGTGTTTCTATTATTCCAACAGGTATGGCTGGAGGTTATACGATGCCTTTGCCTGGAGAAGATAGAATGTATATGACAAAATTGCATATGGAACAAGAAATCATTAGTCTTTTAGGCGGTAGAGCAGCAGAATTTATCGTTTTAAAAGATGTAACCACAGGTGCATCTAATGATATTCAAAGGGCAACAAATATGGCAAGAAGTATGGTCACACAATATGGTATGAGTGATATACTTGGACCAATTCAATTTGGTGATGACAGTGATGAAGTATTTATTGGTAGAGATTGGGGTCATGCTAGAAATTATAGTGAAGATGTCGCAACTACCATTGATAAAGAAGTACGTCGTATTGTAGACACAGCATATAGTGAAGCAATTCGTTTATTAAAAGAAAACATGGAGGTACTTCATGCGTCTGCAAAACTTCTTGTAGACCGAGAAAAAGTAACAGGAGCAGAGTTCAGAGAATTGTTTGAGCAAGAAAAAAGGAACGAAGTTCTTGGCATTACAGCAATAGATAACAATGAACAGCAACAAACACAGCAAACAGTTGATTTAGAAAAGAAAGAGGAATAAGGAGGTACTTTTGTGGAATTTAATTTATCAGTAGGCATGACTATGGAAGAAGAATATGTTGTAACAGAAGCAGATACTGCGGTACATTTTGGTAGTGGTACAGTAACGGTATTAGCAACTCCAAAAATGATAGCATGGATGGAGGGTGTTTCTCTCAATACAGTTCTGCCATTTTTGCCAAAAGGATATGATACAGTAGGAACATCTGTTGAAATTACACACTCTGCCGCAACACCAGTAGGTATGAAAGTACGTGTTGTAGCAGAACTAATCGAAATTGACGGAAAAGCATTGACCTTTAAAGTAAAAGCCTATGATGAAGTGGATAAAATTGGTTCTGGTATCCACAAACGTGCTATTGTGGAATTAGACCGTTTCATAAAACGTACAAAAGAAAAGGGAAAAAAGGCGAAATAATAACAACAAAGACAGCCGAATGACTTTGGCTGTCTTTTCTCATTACATAAGGGAGGAATAAAAATGGCAGTAGATTTAAAAGGAAGAAGTTTTTTAACATTAAAAGACTTTACAGCAGAGGAAATTGAATATTTTATTGATTTAGCGATGGAATTAAAAGAAAAAAAGAAAAAAGGCATTTATGATAAAAGAATGAAAAATAAAAATGTTGCCTTGATATTTGAAAAACCTTCTACAAGGACAAGATGTTCTTTTACAGTAGGTGCGATTGATGAGGGCGCTCACCCAGAATATTTAGGAAAAGATGACATACAGTTAGGATATAAAGAAACCGTAGAAGATACCGCTAGAGTATTGGGCAGAATGTTTGATGGCATTGAATTTAGAGGATTTTCTCAAGATACTGTTGAAAAATTAGCAAAATATAGTGGTGTGCCTGTTTGGAATGGTTTGACAGATGAAGACCACCCAACACAAGTGCTTGCTGATTTTATGACAATTAAAGAAAAATTAGGAAAACTGCAAGGAATCCGTTTTGTGTATGCTGGTGATGGCAGAAACAATATGTCTAATGCACTGATGATTGGTTGTGCAAAAATGGGCTTGCATTATGTAATTGCCTCTCCTGAAAGCCTTTATCCAGAAAAACAGCTTGTAGAACTTTGCAAAGTATATGCAGAAGAAAGTGGCGGAAGTATTACGATTACATCTGACATCAAACAAGCAGTCAAGGACGCCGATGTAATTTATACAGATGTTTGGGTTTCTATGGGAGAAGAAGCAAAAACAAAAGAAAGAGTTGATTTGCTTCAGCCTTATCAAGTCAATGATGAAATTATGGCAGCTACAGGAAAGGAAGACACCATATTTATGCACTGTTTGCCTGCTGTAAGGGGATATGAGGTAACAAACGAAGTCATAGAGGGCAAACAATCTGTTGTGTTTGACGAAGCAGAAAATAGAATGCACACCATAAAAGCTGTTATGGTAGCAACCATTGGTGACTAAACAAAAACTAATATTTTTTTAGGAAAATAGATGGGCTTGAGCAACGCCCTTAAGATTTTAGGCAAAAAAACCCTCGAGTAATATCGAGGGTTTTGTAATAAGGAGATATGGAAAGATGTATCGAAAAATATTAGAGGAATTAAAAAAGACAGATGAATATATTTCTGGGGAGGAACTAGGAGAAAGATTAGGCGTTTCTCGTGCAGCTATTTGGAAAAGTATACAAAAATTAAAACAAAAAGGTTATATTATTGAAGCAATTTCAAACAAGGGCTATTATTTAGTACCAGAACAGGACTTATATAATGCCATTGAAATAAAAGAAGCATTAAATACAAAATTGATAGGAAAACAATTGTACTTTTGCGATGAAGTAGATAGTACAAATAATGATATTAGAAAACGAGCAAGAGAGGGAGAAAAAGAAGGTACTGTTGTGGTAGCAGAAATACAAACAGCGGGAAAGGGAAGACGAGGCAAAACATGGCAGTCTCCAAAGGGAACAGGAATTTGGTTTAGTATACTGCTTAGACCAAACATCACACCACCAGAAGCACCCCTTTTAACATTACTTGCTGGACTTGCAGTGTGTCGGGCAGTACAGCAGCAAACAGGCTTAGAAGCACAAATTAAATGGCCTAATGACATATTGATTGCAGGCAAAAAAATCTGTGGTATCCTCACAGAATTAGATGCTGAAATGGACAGTGTGCATTTTATTATCACAGGTATTGGTATCAATGTAAATATAGAATCCTTTCCAGAAGAACTACAACAAACAGCTACTTCTCTAAAAATAGAAAAAGGAGAAAATATTTCCAGAAAAAAAATACTGATTGCTGTGATAGAGGAATTTGAAAAAATATATTTGCAATATGAAAAAGAATGTAGTTTTTTAACATTTAGGGAAGAATACAAAAAAAATTGCATCAATATCGGAAAAGAATTAAAAGTATTGTCAAAGCAACCCTTTACTGCAAAAGGAATTGATATTACAGAACAGGGAGAACTTATTGTAGAAAAGTCAACAGGGGAAAGAGTCACTGTACTTTCTGGAGAAGTTTCTATTAGAAATATATTATAAAAATAAGGAGAAATCTATGGAAAAAGAAATACTAGCTATAGCAAGCTATGAAACAAAAAAATATTTTTTAGAGCCAAAATTTCAAGCACTACCAGAAGAAATACAAAAAGAACTAAAAATACTGTGTGTGCTGACAGCAGAAAAATTGCGTTGCAATTTTGCGATTGTATTTGAAAAAGGGGGAGACCTTTATTTTCAAATAACAGAAAAAGAGATTGATTTTGATGATATTGGTGCAGAACTAGAAATCAAAAAAATCCAATCAGAAAAACAGGAACTACTCAAAGCATTAAAGTTATGGTATGTGGTATTTTTTACAGAAGAAGGCAAAAAAATGAAACAAGAACTACAAAATAAAAATTTGTAAATTTTGCTATCTCTTGTAGCTCAAAAAAAACAAAAAAATTACTAAAAAAAATGTTGTAATTAGTAAATTTGCTGTTATAATGGTTTTGTGCTGTAAAAAAAGGACATGGCAGAATAGTATTTCGCTAAAGTCCTATAAAAAAGAAAACAGCGCAAAAAAGAAAGATGTATCATCTTGTATCTAAAATCTAAAGGAATGAGAATGAAAGGAGGACTCTACTTATGAGTTCAAAAAAAAGAATGTCTACAAGAAAATTAACTGTTACAGGTATGATGATTGCTATTACAATGATATTGTCATACACACCATTGGGAATTATACCACTACAGCCCGTTAGTGCTACTATTGTACATATTCCCACCATTATTATTGCATTGCTAGAAGGACCACTTGTTGGGGGAATTGTAGGGGCAGCATTTGGTATTACCTCTATGATTAAAGCAATTACACAGCCATCAGGTATATTAGATGTTTATTTTATGAATCCAATTATATCTGTATTGCCTAGAATTTGTATTGGTGTAGTAGCAGCATATAGCTATAAAGGATTGTTAAGTATTACAAAAAATAATATTGTTTCTTCTGTCATTTCTTCTGCACTTGGTTCATTAACAAATACGCTGGGTGCTATGGGATTGATATATTTTATCTATGTAGAAAATATGACAGAAAAATTAGGAGAGGCAGCAGGTCCAGTGTTATGGGGTATTATTACAACATATGGTATTGTCGAAATGTTAGCCGCAGTCGTAATTTGCACTTCTGTGACCTTAGCACTTCGTAAGGCAGTCTATAGAAGTAAAGTTGCATAAAACTATATTTTAGGGTACGGGGTTGTTCCCGTACCTTTTTTTAGTATCTAAGGAGAGAAAAGATATGATTTTAGTCATAGATGTAGGAAATACTAACATTGTTTTAGGGGTTTATGATAAAGAAGAACTAGTTGCACATTGGAGAATTACCACATTAAATAATAGAACAGCAGACGAAACTGGGCTTTTAATTCGTTCCCTATTTTCCTATTCTGATGTTGATATTAAACAAATCGAAAGTGTTATTATTTCTTCTGTTGTGCCAAATATCATGTATTCTTTAACAAACGGCATACGAAAACACTTGAGAATCGAGCCGATGATAGTAGGAGCAGGTATGAAAACAGGCATCAACTTAAGAATGGAAAATCCAAAAGAAATGGGTGCAGATAGAATTGTGAATTTAGTAGCGGCATATGAAATCTATGGTGGTCCAGTAGTAGTAGTAGATTATAGTACTGCGACCATATTTGATGTTGTAAACGAAAATGGAGAATTTGTGACAGCAATTACAGCACCTGGTGTACAAATATGTGCAGACGCATTATATCAAAAAGCAGC
>CAMXTM010000185.1 GCA_947246775.1 uncultured Clostridium sp.
TATTTACTTCCCCCTACAAATGCACAACTTCTATCCCCGCAATAGATTGTTCCAATTTTTCTGCTAACAAACGTCTATGACAATATTCTGCTGTTACTTCTGAGCATAACAATAAAATCGTATTAAATTCTACATATTTTTCTAAAAATATTTTTTTTACATTGCGCTCCTCTATTAGTGCATTATATTGTATCACATAATCTTGCCATGATATTTGTTGCTTTTTATAATCATTTAAAATCTCTTTTGTTGGTGCAAATGTTATATTATGTTCATATCTACAATTACATAATTCTTTTAAAAAAAAATCTAAATCTCTGCCTTTTGTAAATCCTGCTAATTGCGATTGATTATTCAAACGCACATCAATCAATAATTCTATCCTATTTTTACTAATTAGTCCAAAAAATTGTTCTGCACTTTTTTGTGTAAATCCCATAGTAAATATTTTCATAATTATCTCCTACACCACAAGAATATCATCAGCATTATCCACAGAATATCCAATTTCTTTATTTCTTTTTTTATAAGCCTCTATTAAATACTCTTGTTCACTCATTTCTTGTCCATACGTAAATAATGATAGTTGCGCTCTATCAGGAAAATATTTTTGCAAAAGTTGATGATTGAGCTGTTGTTGTGTCAAGATTTCTCCATCTGATAAAATATGTTTTGCATAAATCCTATGCATTTCAAAGGCTCTTGCTACTAATATCGCTCTATGACAATCGATTGGTTCTTTCTCTGTACACATCAACGCAATATTATGTCCTTGATTTAATCCTATCATTACATTTTCTATCCCTTTATTAAAGTTTTTTGATTCCCTTACCTTTTCAAAATCTAAATACCCTTCACTATGATATAAATTTTTATCTTGCGGTCTTGCACCAAAATATTTCCCCATAAAAATATATCTAATATGAACAGAGTTTAAATCCATATTGATATTTTCTTTATTATATTGTTCTGCATATTTAGAATATGGTGTACTCCTAACATCAAGAAGAAAATCAATATGATATTGATTTAACAGACTAATAAAATAATTGATATTATGTTGAGAATGACCAATTGTAAATAGTTGTCCCAAAATTTCATCACCTCATGCATTACTTTACAAAATCTGGAGCAGGTATTGCCTGCCCCAAATTTTTTACTTCTTTAATTATAACATAATACATAACTAATTTTAATAAAATATCCTTTTATTTTTGTACATTGTTTTTATCACTTTGTAAAAGTATTTTTTCAATCGCTTTGATTCTATCTGAAATTTCTCTTAAATCTCTTGAAACAGGGTCACTTAATTTTAACTGGTCAAGCACATCTGAGGTTTTTTGCTTTTTTTCTTCTTCCTCCTGTGCTGTACATCTTGCAGGCACGCCTACTGCTGTCATATAGGCTGGCACATCTTTTACTACTACAGAGCCGCCCCCTATTTTAGCATTATCTCCAATTTTTACTGGACCTAATACTTTTGCGCCTGCTCCTACCATCACATTATTTCCCAAGGTTGGGTGGCGTTTGCCACTTCCTTTCCCTGTTCCCCCCAAGGTAACACCTTGATACAATAACACATTATCACCAATTTCGCAAGTTTCTCCAATCACTACCCCCATGCCATGGTCAATAAAAAATCCTTTGCCTATTTTTGCGCCTGGGTGAATTTCAATTCCTGTTAAAAATCGTGAAATTTGTGAAATCAGCCTTGCAATAAAATAATGTTTCTTTTTATAAAAGTGATGTGCTACTCTATGCGATATGGTCGCCCAAAAACTAGGATATAACAACACCTCCGCATTTCCCTTGATGGCTGGGTCTTTCTCCTTTACTACTTTGATTAGTTCCCTTAACATTTTTTAACTCCTCCTGTTTTTTATACATTTCTTTTTTTAATATACTCTAGTTTTGTCCCTTTGTTTCCTATTTTGTCCACTAAAAAAGCTCCGTCTTTGCATACGCAAAGACGAAGCTACTCGTGGTTCCACTTTACTTAGACGAATTGATAAAACAATCCCTCTCACTCAAAAACTGTAACGTTGTCAGCGGCTACAGACTACTCAAATATTATTTTTTCGCCTGTGCAGTTCAGGAATGCACTTCATTTTTATTCCTTCTGATTAGGATTTTCACCCACTTGCATACACCACATATGCAATGACCCTTTTTCTCTGTCAGCTATCCAAAAAATTACTCTTTCCATCAACACTTTTTTCTCTATTTTATTTTTTCTATCAGACACACCGCATTTGCAGCTATACCAAGCCCTGCTCCCGTAAAGCCAAGCCCTTCTTCTGTTGTTGCTTTGATATTGATTTGATTTTGCTCTATTTCTAATACTTCAGCTATGTTCTTTTTCATATCACTGATATAACTTGCTAATTTTGGTTTTTGCGCTATTACAGTAGCGTCGATATTTATTATATCGTAATTTTCTTTTTTAAGCAAGTATAAAACTTGATACAACAATTTCATACTCGAAATATCCCTATAGCTATTATCATTATCTGGAAAGTGCTGCCCAATATCTCCCATGGCAGCCGCTCCCAAAAGTGCGTCCATAATAGCGTGTACCAGAACATCAGCGTCAGAATGTCCCAAAAGCCCTTTTTCAAATGGTATGGTTACGCCACCTAATATCAGCTTCCTGCCCTCTACCAACTTATGTACGTCATACCCTGAGCCTACCCTTATCATGACATTTCTCCTTTACCATATTTTCATGCTCAAGCATTTTTCTGAAACACTAAATTTATATTCTACAAAATCAGAAAGTTTTTGCAACACTAAATTTTCTTTTTGGTTTACTTCTATAAACACAATATATTCATCATATTTATTTAATATCATAAAGTTCTTTTCATCACAAACAAATTCATACATTTTTTGACTTTTATTTTCAATTTCTATTTTCCAGCCCTTTAAATGATATGTTCTCATAATCTTTTACAGCACCTCCAACAAAACTCTTTTTCTCTCATAATTTACTTCACACTGGCAGCGTGAACTGCATTTTTCCATTATCATATTCGCATTTTCATCTATACTAAAAAGTGCAATAAAATCTTTTTTATTATCCAAAATAACCATTGTATTATCTTGTTGTACTGTCCTATAATTATTTTCTACGCAAATTGTCCATCTTGATAATTTTAACAGTTTCATAGCTCATTACCATTTCCTTTCTTTATTCAAATATACCCCCGATTTGACTACATTCACAAGATTCTACCTCAAAATGCAGCGCCAAAGGCATTATGATTTCTTCTACATACCATGGGAAATCGACAAATTCCCCTTTTCCATAAAGTTTTTTACGACAATTTTTACTAAAAGAAATAATCAACACATTCTCTCCCGCAAAAAATACAGTAATGCCTCTATTCGTATTTTCTTTTACCAACATTACCGCCCGCAAATGTGACTCCTTATGCTGCTCCATTAAAAATTTTATAGCAACATTATAACTCTTATATGCCTCTACCTGCAATGCATAATTATCACACTCTCTTGTATACAAAATTCTGCCATTATCATTACAATACCAGCCCTTTTGTTTTAAACACCGCAATATCTCCTCTATGGAATGATATGTAATTGTCATATTGATGCCCGCTTTGATTGCCATTTTCTCGTTTTTCTCCTTTCGCCTCAAATACTCAGGGACACATTCGTAAAATTTATTTTTTTTACTCTATTATCATATCACTTCTTGCTTATTTCGTAAACAATCAAAAAACACAGTACCGTTTTTTGATACTGTGCTTTCTTTACATGATTACTGCTATCATATCTTCTTCATGAAATCCATACAATTCATGCAACAACAGTTGCACAACAGAGTCAAACAGCAATACATCATCTTCATAGTCATGTGTACAATATATTTTTCCGCTTTCTCCAATCCAAACCCTTGCAGGATAGTGATACCCTATCATTCCTACCATAACAACATATTCTTTTGAAAAATCTTTGACACTTTTATATTCTTCTGATTCTACCACAAAATCCACATCATCATACATAAAATCTCTAACTTCATCATATGGAAACAAATAAAAATACACATCTGCTCTATGTTCTAAAGATTTTCTATCCCAGCTAGACAAATACACAACATACCACCAGTCTATCAATCCATAATATTCTTCAAAAAAAGCAATTACTTTATCATTTAGTTTTATATTTCGCTTTTGATAATATTCTATCACAGGCGTAACGTCTACTTTTCTACCACAAAAACAACCTGCTTTTTGCAACATTTGCTCTATTTTTTGCTCTTTTGTCCCATGTAATATTGTTCTCTCTTTTGGTGGAATATTTTCCTCAAAAATTGGAAATGGAAACACAACAAATCACTCCTCTTTTCATCGCTTTTTATTCTTTTTCAAAACAGGAAAGGTCTAACGAATCCCCAACAAAGGAAACAATATCTTCGTGACATTCACTAATAAGCCACTTAAATTTTTTGGAAACAATATAAAAATCATCTAAACCACATACTTCGCCAACAATGCAAATCAGTTCTGGTATGCACATCTCATAAACCCAATACTTTGGCTCAAAGTTTTTACAATCTTCAAACAGTACATACACAAATTTTTCGTTTTTCGGTATTATATAAGGTAGTTTCTCAACCCACATTCTATCATTTGCTATATTTTGCGTTTTGCATGGCAATTTAGGCTGAAATCTCCCCATATTAGACCAATGTATATCGCCGCCATGAAAAACAAATGTCTGTTCAATCTTTTTAATGATTGCGCTATAAGTCATTTTTGAACATTCAAAACAATTTGAGCGTTCTAAATGCTTTTCTTTAATCACATTTTCTATCTTATCTCGCATATATACTACCTCAAATCTTACAGAGTCGTCAACACAAAAAATAAAAGAGAACAATTTTTTACTCTTTTGTTCCCTTTTATCTTATTCTTCTTTTGTTCTATTTTTAAATAAAAAAATATGGGAGTTACAGGGCTCGAACCTGTGACCCTCTGCTTGTAAGGCAGATGCTCT
>CAMXTM010000186.1 GCA_947246775.1 uncultured Clostridium sp.
AATACCTGCAATACAAGCAGATTCTGCAAGGGTCAAATCACTGACATCTTTACCAAAATAAAACTTTGATGCTGCCTGCACACCATTTAAACCATGGTTTAATGCTATGGTATTCAAGTACAACTCTAAAATATAGTCTTTTGCTTTTTCCTTTGAGCCAAGTTGTTTTTCTAGGTCTTTTTCAAATATCACCGCAAGATACTGCTCTTTTATTTTTCTTTGTATTTTCTTTTCATTGGTAAGTACTTCATTTTTAATTAACTGCTGTGTTAAGGTAGAAGCACCTTGCGCAAAATTTTTCTGCTTGATATTGATGACCATTGCTCTTACCATACCCTTTAAATCAATACCATTGTGCTGATAAAATCTTTCATCTTCAATGGCAATGACAGCACGGCGTAAATTGACTGGTATGGTCTCTAATTTTGCATATTCTCTGTTTTCTTTGCCATGCAAACTATCAATTTCATTTCCAGCACTATCATAGATAAATGATGTGTACGATTCTGGCACTACATCAGCAACATTGATAGAGTCTGTCCCCTCTATAATGCCCATAACCATACCAAGTGCTGCACCACCTAATGCAAAACAAAGTATCATACCTACAATAAAGATAAATTTAAAAATACTGCCAATAATACTCTTTTTCTTTTTTTTCTTTCTTCTTCTTGTTTGTGTCCGTTGTTGCATTTGAGTACGCTGCTGACCTGCTGGCGATTGTCTTTGTTGCATGGCACTTCTTTGCCCTTGACTATACTGCTGTTGCCTTTGTCCAGAACCTTGTCTTTGCGCTGCCATCATTTGCCTTTGTGCCATGCCCTGTGGTGGCATTTGTCTTTGCGGCGGCATTTGACCTTGTCTTGGCGGTACTTGTCTTTGTCCCATAGACATATTGCCTTGTGGTGTATTTGTATAATAATTGCCTGCTGGTCTTTGCCCTGCATTGGAATAGTTAGAATAGTAAGAAGCGTTTTGCCTCATATATTGCGACTGTCCCCCTTGCAGGCGGCGTTGCTCTATCGAACTTTGTTGTCCTGATGGATGTTGTATGTTTTTTGATTCATCCATATTCCCTTAACCTCCCTTATATTATTTTGATTATATCAGATAAGCTCGTTTTTATAAAGGTTTTTCTCTTACAAATTTATTACTTTTACAAATTATTTTCAAAAATTGACCTTTTTTGTCTCATTTTTGTTTCTTTTGAAACATTATTTCTGTAATAGTTCCCCTTTTTCAAACAATACATAAAGAAAGACATATTATTCTATTTATAGTTATTGGAGTGATACATTATGAAAAAAAAGAAAAAAATACCATTATTTATCAAATTTATCATTTTCTTTTTACTACTATCTAGTCTCTTATTTTCTTTATTAATGTTATATGATAGCAAAATTTTTAAAACAGTTGTTGAAATTTCACACATACAATCGAAGTCAACCGCTAATACTATTATTGACCATGCAGTACAAAATACCATAAAAGAATTAAATATTACTTCTTCTGATTTTTTTATAGAAAAACAACAAAACTCCTCCTCTATTTCTGTTAATACGATATTGATAAACACATTTTGTACTGCTGTCAGTATGGGAATTACACAAGGCATGGAGCAAATAGCTGATGAATACATTTCTATTCCCATCGGTGTCATTACAGGCATAGAAATGTTTTCTAACATTGGTCCACATATTCCTTTTTATCTCAAACCGATGGGGATTGCTTCTGTAGATTATGAAACTTCTTTTGCTGCTGAGGGTATCAATCAAATCAACTTTAAAATATGGCTCAATGTTGCTATGGACATCAAAATCGTAAACCCCCTCAGAAGTGAAACGATGTCCGTAAGTCGAAAAATTATGCTTGTGGATACCGTTATCAATGGTACTGTTCCAGAAAGATATACGACAATAGGCAACTAATGAAAAATAAAGTCATTTTTTAGTAAACTGATATTGACATTATTATGAAACTATTGTTAAATGAAATAAGATTGTTTTTACAATTATCAATTTTTTAGGAGGTTTTTATTATTATGGAAAAAACATTGCGTGTTTTTTTAGAAGAATTAGGAAGTTACTGTTATGACCATGGCGATTACAATGTAATCAAAAATACAAACAAAGCAGAAGAAGTAAAAAACTTTGTGGATTGCTACATTAAAGGCGCTGAAGTGATTAAAAATGGTGAAAATGGCCAGCCTTTATTTGTAAAAGGAAAAGCAAACGAGGACAAAGGCTCTACTGGTGACGAAAAACTCTTTTTTCACGGCTATCAACTCTATGACATGACTGGTCAAACTGGCGAATGGGTTATCGCAACATTCCCTTCCAAAGCAGAACTAGAAAAGCACATCTTGAGCGAAGGCGGTTATCTCAACATTTACTGCACAGAAATGCTGGTATTTTTAGATGGTGTATTACAGCCTTTTGAAGTGCAATTCTTTGGGGATAATCAAAAATATATTTCCATTGACAAAGATTTATTTGATGAAGAATTAGATATTAAAGGAATGCAGGACAGGA
The DNA here is from genome assembly GCA_947246775.1 of uncultured Clostridium sp. GTDB lineage: Bacteria > Bacillota > Clostridia > Lachnospirales > Anaerotignaceae > Coprocola. The sequence goes on from CAMXTM010000186.1 coordinate 2,532, forward strand.
TTTCTGTAAAATGGTTGCCTATTGAAACAGAAGAAGAAGTAGTCGCTGCTCACTAAAAAATAAAAAGCATTGAGGAACTGCCCTCAATGTTTTTTTTATGATTTATTGATATTTCTAATATGCATATATACCGTATTTTTTGAAATGCCCAAGTGATTTGATATGGTAATTACAGAGTCTTTTAAATTAAATATCCCCCTTTGATACAACATAGAAACGATTTCTTTGTTTTTATTAGAAGAAGAAATAGACAAATCATTATATACTATTTTTTTCACTTCTTCCAACGCTCCCACCATCAAATCTTCCGCATTATCTACAAAGTTTTCAGAAAGATTATTTTCATTTTCTGAAATAGAATGATTGACAAAAGAATTTAAAAATTCTGACAAAGGCGTATCTAAAAAAATATTGACACAAAACAAACCAATGATTCTGTGTTGTTCTCCATAAATTGCCGCAATAGAAGACTTGATTTGCTCTCCTCTTTTATTTTTTGTAAAATAGGTTACAAATTTTGTATTGTTATTTTCTTCCATTTTTGCAACCATAGAAAGTGCAACGTCTGTAATCGGTGCGCCTATCGTACGCCCTGAATGATTTCCATTTACGATTTTAATAATAGAAGAATCCAAACTTTCTAAACTATGGATAACAATTTCACAACTACTGCCCCAAAAGTCACCTAGCCCATCAGCAATATTTTTATAGGATTCTAATATCATTTTATCATTTTCTGTCAGTATTACAGTCGGGTTTTTCATTATAAAACTCTCCTTTATATCGTTAAACTAATATGAATAATCTATTTTTGTAAAGCATATTGATTTATTATAGTAAAATACACAAATTCCCTTTTTAGTATATCCTAACAAAATAAAAATTTCAATACACAATACAATAAACAAATCTTACATTTTTCTTTTGTCTTACTAATACTATTATAATCAAAGGAAGGATAGCAATGAAAAAAACTCTTTCTGCAACAGAAAAGCCAAATAAATGGGTATATGGTGGCATAAACTGGAAAGTACGAGCAAAAAATCCTTATTTTTGGCTTGGACTGATTGCAATTATGTTGTCCGCAGTTGGTGCAAAACCTGAGATGTTTACCAGTTGGCAGCTTTTATGGCAAGAGTGCAAAGAAGTCGTTTCTAATCCTTTTGCTCTAAGTTGTGTGATTGTAGCAGTTATAGGCTACATCAATGACCCTACCACAAGCGGCATTGCAGACAGCAAACAGGCTTTAACTTATCACTCTCCCAAAAAAGAGTAATCTTTTCCCCCTTTTTAAAGGGGCTTTTTCATGCAGTATTATACAGTGATACTCCTGCGTATTTTGTCGATAAAGCATGAATTTTATGTTATAATAAGCAAAATATCTTGTTTGTTATAAAGGAAGCAAAGACAGTTTACTTTTATTGATACAATTGCATAAGAAAAGAGGAATAAATATGCCTATCAAAATACAAAAGAATCAAAATGTCACTGGAATACCAAATGATTTAAAATATATACTAGAACAGCTTTCTGGTTTTTCATTAGATGATGTCAGAGTACACTACCATTCTTCTAAACCAGCACAGCTCAATGCACTTGCTTACACGCAGGGAAACCAAATTTACATTGCAACAGGTCAAGAAAAATATTTAATGCATGAACTGATACACATCATACAGCAAAAACAAGGAATTGTTAAACCAACTAAAATCATAAATGGAATTGCAATAAACGATGATACAATATTAGAAAAAGAAGCACAAATTTGCTATATTCGGAAAAACCTACCACTTAAAAATTATACTATTTCTGTAGCGCAATGTATGTTTGATTCCCAAGTATTGGCACACAATATCAATGCTCCAGAGGGTACGCAAGCCCATCACATTATACCAATACAAGTAATACAGGAATCACTAGAACTATGTACCTTTCCACTCAGCGAGTTTGACAAGGCTTGGAATGGGATTGCACTACCTAGTAAAACCGTTTCTAACTACTTGCCGACACATCATGGCAGGCACAACAGCTACACAAATGCTGTTAAAAAATATATTGGCAAAAATAATATGCAAAAATTAGTAACTGACTTAAACTACGCCCAACAAACCGCAAGACATTTTAGAAATATCATAGAAAATTATGTCTTTGAAGGTGTCACACAACTCAATGACATTCATTTATATTTTAAAAATGTTGGTCGCCAAGCACTGTACGATTTTATCAATTTAGAAATTTTGGAATATAACAGAACAAAATATGGTGACCTTAGTACGATAGATTGGGCAAATTTAATCAGTTTATACTTTAAAATACAAATAGAGGGAGAATTGACAGAAGAAGAAAAAGCATGGGTACGTACTGTTACAAATAATGGAAATATGATTAGCAATATCGATACTCAAATACAGA
>CAMXTM010000187.1 GCA_947246775.1 uncultured Clostridium sp.
ATCATAAACAGCATCTTCTGTGATTTCCAATGTCAAAAGAGAAGGAGAAACTTGATACCTTTCTACAATCGTTTTTAACTTATCAATAAAATCTGCCCTATACATATTAAGCCTAGAAATGCTAACAGTCAATGGTAATGGTACAAGTTTTCTATCAATCCATTCTTTTTGTTTTTTGCACACTTCTTCTAGCATAATCATATCAAATTCTAATGCAATGCCTGTTTCTTCCAGCACAGTTGTAAAGTTTTCTTGCATAATAATGCCCTTTTCAGGGTGATTCCACGCTGAAATAATTTTAGCCCCTATAAAATCCTTTTGTTCTGTGTCAAATTGGATTAAAAAATAAGGCACAAATTCTTTATCTTGTAATGCTCTATACATATCAGGCACTAAAGCATTGTGTAACAACATTTGTTGTCTTAATTCTTTGTCAAAAAATACAATCTTTTCACTTTCTGAATTTTTCGCATATCGTAAAGCCATTGTTGTATTTTGAAGTACCGTTTCAAAGTCTTGTTTTTCTGTCATTAAATTGACTCCCGCAGAATAAGAAATTGTGTCATCATATATCATTTCTCTTTCTACAATTTTGACTTGATTTAAACTTGTCATAATTTCCTTTAAACGGTTTGTTGCCTCTGATTTATTTTTTGCCTTTAAAAGCAAACCGAATTGGTCTTCTGTTAGCCTTGATGCACTTTCTTCTTCTTCCTCTAACATGACGCTAATAATACTTGCAACATTTTTTAATATCTGACTACCTACTTTATAGCCAAATGTTTGATTGATTCTATCAAAACTATCTATACCAATAATGACAAAAATATAGCCTTTTTGATTTTTATAAAATTTTTGTAATCTTTGTCTATTTCCTAATTCTGTAATACTATCTACATCTAATACGCCTTTTTTATTTCTTTCATAAAATACTACCGCAATGCCTATCAAAAGTATGATGATAATATCAACTAATATGGCAAGTTTTATTACAATATTCATAATGCTCTGCATAGAATATTGTCCTGCTGGCATAACAGAAAGCAAATACCAATCATTTACTCCCAAAGGACAATATGACATATAATGTATACTACTTCCATCTAAACTAAATTGTATTGTATTGGTTTTTGATTGTTTCATTTCTTGTGCTACTTTAGAGAGTTCACTATTGGAAGAAAATAATTCATTTTGCGCAAAGTTGCTTTCATAGCTAAATCCAAAAGAGTAAATATCTTCTTCTGGTAATACAATTGCTTCTCCTGTGTCTCTTACAATGTAATGTATGCCCTCTCCCGTAGATAATGCCATTTCTATATTACGAGAATATTCATCTGCTTGATATACTGCTGTTAAAGCACCTGAAATTTGCCCATTTTTCATAATTGGTACAGATATCGTAAGTATATTTTCTCCTGTATCATCAGGCTCAACATCAGATATCACAACACCATTTCTTTTTACTCTAGCCATAATGGTAACTTGTTTTCCTCTTTCGCCATTAGAATTGACCATATCCCCTTGCATATCAATTAAAAAAACTTTGTGATACTGCTGATTTTGTGCAAGTGCTGTAATATCTTCTATATTCTTCCATGCAAAAATGTCTTCCTCTTGTGCTATAACACTCGCCATCGTATTTAATATTTCTACATCTTCGGAAATTTTTTCTGATATAAAGTGACTGCTTTCTTGTGAAATTTCATTTATCAATTTTGTATTATTTTTTTCTAGTGTTACTTTTACATAAGAAATTGACAACTTTGTAGCAACTGCTACAAGAACAATCACAATTATCATAGCATAGATACGAAATCTATTTTCTTTTGTTAAATATTTTTTTATATTATCCATTATTTATAATCACCCAACTTTTCAATACGTAATTTTCCATTTTCCTTCTACTTTTCTGATAGTGCATTTTTGCTTTAATTCTTTATTATGATAATTTCTATGTTCCATTAAGACAACAACATTAGGATATAATTGCTTTTGTATACAAACACCCATTTTTGTTTTTCTTTTTATTTCTGCAAGTCTTCCCTCTAGTTGAAGTAGCTGACCTTCTAATCTCTTTTCTGTCATTCTTGCACGAAGTAAAGCAATTTGTACTTGTTCCGAATCGTCTTTTTTTGCTCTTGCTTCCTCTTGTTCTAAAACAACTTGACATTCTTTCCATTCTTTTCTGGTCTCTGCAATTTGTTTTATTACTTCTTTTGGATAATTAATCTCCAATTTTGTTAAAGTATAGCTATCATTGCCTGCTTCCTCTGCTATAATTTCTACTGCTTTTGCTACTCCACCAATAATAAAACCATATTTTCCTGAAAGTTTTATTTGCTGCTCTGACTCCAAATTAGAATTTAAAACATAGTCTGCATAAATATTTTGTTTTGCAGAAACCGTTGCATTTTCAATAAATAATGCCTTTACATCTCCCTTTGCCTTTACTTCTGACATACCGCTGCCCCTAATACCACCATTTATAATAATATCACCTGTTGCTGACAATTTTGCATCTTGTACTACGCCATCTACTACAATATTGCCGCCACTTGCTTTTACTTTAAAACCAGAATGAACATTACCCTTTACGTGAATTGAACCAATAAAATTCAAATTACCTTTTGTCGCATCTACATCGTCAACTGTTAAAACTTTATTGATAGAAATTTTATTGTTTTTATAAAAGATTTCTCCGTCACAACAAGCCACAATCAGGGTTTCGTTTTCTTCTTCTATTACCTTGGTATCTTTTCCAGCATCTACTCTTGATTTTTCTCCTTTTTTAGCTGGAATGACTTTACCAAAAATATTGATGCCATCTTTTCCCTCAGTTGGTTTTGTAATTTTGCATAACACATCACCCTCTTTTGCTTCTCTTACAAAAGACAGCTCTTTATAGTCCACTCTACCCGTTGTTTCATCTACCTTTGGTGCTAGCTTGCCCTCTGTGTCAAATAAAAAAGTGGTTTTACCGTTTTCTCCATCTATTGCAGGTACTCCCTCAGCAAGCACAAAATAAGTGTTATACACTGGTGTTCTGGACAAACGTTTTACATTACTATGCTTTACACCATATGTTATGCCACATTCGTCTAATATATTTGACAACATTTCAACTGGTGGTTTATGTCCTCCCTCTTTGGGTGGTGTGATACAAATTCTTGCTGTTACATTATTTTCATCAAAATAAATTTTGATAATGGCATCTGGTGCTGCACCAAATGTTTTACTTTTTTGTGTTGAAAAATTATTTTGATTTTTCTCTGCAATAGGAAATTTTTTGCTTTCCATATCTTTTAAAGTAAAATCAAAAAATTCCTTTAAAGTCATTTTTTGGAATTTTTCTGTCAAATCACCCTCTACTTCTGCTGCCTTTGCTAGTAAGGTCTTGATTTCATCATGAGATAATTCCACACGTTGTATATTACTCGCTTCTTGCAACATACATTCTAATAGGCTTTGCTCCTCTTTCATACTTATTCACGCCTTTCTTACCTCATTTTCGCTGTATTTTCCTCTTTTTACTATAAAGTATATCACAACAATAGTAACATTTCAATAAAAATAACTTTGTCTTATATCGAAATTTTGTTTAAAAAATCAATTAACTTCTGCTAAAAAAGAAGGCAAGCATATACTCACCTTCTTTTTGCTTAATCTTCTATTCTTTTTTCTAAAAAGATAGGCTCAACTAATTTTTCCCCTTTTTCTAAATTGATTTCTGGCTCTTGTACTTGTAATATTTCTTGTTGCTCTTCTGCTTGTTGTACATCATTTTCTGGTTCTATTACTTGTTCTTGTTTTATTTCTATTTCTTGCTGACAATGCTCACACGCTACATCACATTTTTGTTCTGTTTGCTGTGGCTTTTGTTTTTTATATTCTTTTTTAGACTCTTTTTGATATGCTACAAAATCATCATCTTCTGACCGAATCAAATCAATACCCAGTTTGAGTAAAAAGATAACAACTAGTAAAGTTGGCACTTTACTTAGCACAACATAGAAAAACCAAAGTACTCTATCAAACCAATTTACAAAGTAACCTATAATATTATAAATAAATGTGTATACTGCTAAAAAAATACAAAGCCAACCAACTAACTTTCTTCTTCTTAAAAACATAGGCTGCGCTTCTTCTAGCCAAAAAGATTTCAAATTTTCATAAAACTCTATATCAATATGAAATCTTTCCTCTTTTGTAAAGCTTTTATAGCGGAATGTATCAAAAAAGCTATAACACCACACTACAGGCAAGATACAGCTAACAATTTCTACACCACCCCTTGTCAAAAAAATCAAAGCAATCGGCGCTAAAAACAGTGACATTAAAAATACGCCCTTTTTTAACATTCCTAAATACATATGACTGACACCAGGTAACATTGCAAGCAAAAACAAAAGTAATTTATTCTTTTCCATGATGTACATTCTCCCTCCTATCCAATTTATACAAAATCTCCTGATATTTTTGTGATACATTGTGCATTGCATTTTGATTTTCCCAGCTTATTTTTTCTAGTTCTTCCCCAAAGTCCTCTACCCTATAGACTTGTTCCAACATTGTTTCCCACGAAAACGCCCCAGATGTCCACAGTACCATAGCAATACAAGCGGCTGCTACTGCTGTACCAAACCTTTTGTGTGCCAAAAAAGCGGTTTTATGCTTTACCTTTTTGATTACTTTTTTAGCAATGCTTTCTTCTGTTTCCAGTAAAGTAATCCTTTCCATTTCATTGAGATACTGTTCTAAGCATCTATCACAAAAAGCAAGATGTTCCGATAGCTCTAGCCTTTGCATTTCGTCTGCCTTTTCTGTTACTAATATAAAAAAGCCCTCTGCTGTGATATGTCCATTCTGATGAAAAATAGTCATATGGTTTCCCCCTCCTTTTTCATTTTTT
>CAMXTM010000188.1 GCA_947246775.1 uncultured Clostridium sp.
ACTCTTCACAGATAACGGTTAATTCTTCTAAACAATCTAAACAATAGATTTCCTCCCCCATAAAGGAAATATCTTCTTCTTCAAATTCTTCTCCACAGTGACTGCAATAAAATACTTCTCTCATATTATTTTTCCTTCTCTTTTTTGTTTTCTTTGGCATTGATATGTTCTTGTATTACCTTTCCTAAAATAGTTGTTACAAGAATAATTTTTTCCAGTGTTTCTTTAGAAATTTTCGCTTTCATATAGATTTCCTCCTTTTTGTTGTTTTTGATAGTTATTTATTGTAGTTCATAGATATAATATGTCATTGAAATTCCTAACAATATGAATTTTACGATAATTCCTATTTCCTCAAAATTCATTGACACATTATATATTTGAAGTTAAAAAATAAAATTTTATTGTCTCACTAACACAAAAGTAATATCAGAAAGGATGTGAAAATATGGCTAAAAAAAGAGGACAAAATGAAGGAAGTATTCGAAAAAGAAAAGATGGAAAATATGAAATTCGTATTACAGCAGGAATTGATTTTGAAAAAGGAACAGTAAAAAGGCTTTCTTTTTATGCAGATACCAAAACAGAAGCAAACAAAATTTTAAAACAAGAAGCATACAAATTTTCAAATTGTAACTATGTAGATGTTTCTAAAATGACAACTTATCAATTTCTAAAAATGTGGCTAAAAACCTATGTAAAAAATACTGTCAAAGACTCTACTTATATCAGCTATGAAGGCTATGTTGAAAATCATTTTAAAAATAGTATTGGAGATGTTCCACTAAAAAAGTTAAACACACATATGATACAAGAACTTTACAATTACAAAGCAGAATCAGGATTATCTGCTAAAACAATCAGAAATATGAATAGTTGTCTACACAAAGCATTATCACAAGCTGTAAAAGAAAACTATCTATTTCAAAATCCTTGTGCTGGCACACAATTACCTAAAAATAGAAAAAAGAAAGTTTCTATACTCTCTCATGAAGAATGTAATATGCTGATTAGAGAAAGTTATAATCATCGCTATGGTGTCTTTATTCGTTTAACATTGGCAACCGGTTTAAGAGCGGGAGAATTGCTAGGATTACGTTGGCAGGATATTGATTTGTATTCAGGTACTTTATATGTAAATCAAACATTAAACCGTCTAAAAGATATAACAGGCAAACAAAAAACAAAAATTGTAATTGATACACCTAAAACGGAATGTGCTATCAGAAGTATTCCTTTACCAGAAGGAGCAATTAGAGATTTGTTAAATTGGAAAAAACAACAGGACAAAGAAAGGAAAAACTTTGACAAAAAATATTGTTCATCAGATATGGTAGTAACACAAGAAAATGGTTGCTATGTAGAGCCTAGAACATTTAAAGACCACTATAATAAAATGCTAAAAGCTGCAAATATATCACACCATACTCTTCATAGTTTACGACATACTTTTGTCACGATTGCTTTAGAAGAAAAAATGGACATCAAAACAGTATCTGCCATTGCAGGACATTCCTCTGTTTCCTTTACATTGGATACTTATGGTCATGTCTTAGATGAACACAAAAGAGAAAGCATGAAATTAATGAACAAACTTTACCTAGAAAATGTGGAGCAACAAGAACACAAATATGCTATTTTAGTAAAACAAATTGGAAAAGATAACTATATTTTTCGGTCTATTGATTTTCCAGGAATTCAATTTACCAGTACAGAAATGCTTTCTGGAATGAATACTATCACACAAGATATAAAACAATTTGTGTCAGAACACCCTTATAAAATACCAATGGAGCAAACAAGCTACATACCACAAACACAAGAAGAAATGGTATTTTACATCAATGTGTAATACAAAAATCTCCTATGCAACACTCAAACTACATAGGAGATTTTTTTTATCTCAAATAATATAGAGATACTTTTTATTTTTTTATTTATTAATTTGTTTCTTCTTGTAGAAAATTTTCTAAATTATATGATTATTTTAATCAATAAGTAACTTATCCAGTTATCTTATTATCTTTTTATCTAGTTAGGAGGAATCTATATATGAATACATTATTATTTTCAATACATACTTTTGAATGTGAAATGAAACTAACAAAAATAGATTATGATATTTTAATCCGTAAAATAAAAGAAGATAGTCACCAATATCATTATCGTTTTTTTAAAAAAGAAAATATCTATTATTGTCACAAATATCAAAAACAAGGATTACAAATACAGATTTTCAAAAATCCCTATAATAGTGATTGCCGACTGCAATTAATCGTCAATCCACAAACAATACTATACCCTGATAATCTAATATGGATTTACAATATGCACACAAATCCATTATCAGAATTATTTCAAAGTGTAAATGCAATGTTGTCCTTTTTAGGAAATATATATTGTCTGGAACACTTTATTCTTAAAAGAATAGATTGTTGTGTGGATATAGAATTGCAAAATAATCAAATGGTTGAAGAATATATCAGACTGCTCAAAAAAGGAAATAGACCTTATGGTTATCATGACAATCAAATGATACTAAAACATCAAAGTAAAAACATATACAAAAAGAATGGGATTGATTTTATCAATTATCAAGGAATACAGTTTTCAGCTTACAATAAATACAGGCAGCTTTTGTCTATTAAAATACCAGAAGAAATAGCAAGACAAGCAGAAACTATTTTTCGTGTAGAGGTAAAACTATTTAACAAAAAGCTAAAAGAGATACTAAACTTGAATACGCTGTTTTTTGATGAATATGTTTCTGAAACAATGCTTTATTACTTCATTTCAAATAGCAAAAATATTCTATTTTATTATTTAAGTAAAGTATGCTACAATGGTACACACTACAAAAAAGAACAAGCGATTTCTATGATAAAAAATAGCCATCTCAAACAAAAACAAAAGGAAAATTGTATCTTATTGTTAGAAATGGCTGTATTACATAAGAGTGTTAAAAAAGCAACTGATTGCTTAAAAGAAATATATGACTTCTCCAATACAAAAGTAAATGCAATATTGGAAAAATTAGAACAACTCAATATCAATCCAGTTACAATAGCAAAGAATAGAAAATTTCAAAATATTGTTTCCATCATCACTATAATAGAACAAAAATAGGATATTGGAAAAACATTGTAAATATGCCCCTTGTAGAAATTGGGGAATTGGGGAATACGAAAAATACAATGATTTCAACAAATTTAAAACACTTAAAAATTGTATTCCCATTAATTCCCCATTAATTCCCCAATTGTTCCCTAACATTTTAGCTATATTTAGGATATATAAAATCTATACAATCTTTTTTGTTTTGGATACTTTTTAAATGGAATTTTTACGTCATGTCGCTTTCCTCTTTCATCTACATTGGGTTTCACCTTTTGATTGTAATCCATATATTCTAAAAATCTTTTTTTATCTATTTTATGTTCAGACAATATCATTTCAAATGCAAATTTTTTTAAACACAATATTTTTTTATGTACTTTATTGTCTATAGTTTCTGTAACAAATCCAATAATAGACTCATCTTCTAAAAATTTATCAACAGCCTCTCCTTCTGGTTTTTCTAATAGTATTTTTTCTCCAAGATTATTTATATTTTTTAGCCAATTGAAAAAATTCTCAAATTCTTCCAATTCTTTTATTTGAAAGTCTAATCCTATAATAGTAGATGTTGCTTTATCTAATAAATATTCCTTTTTAGATTTACTATCTTCAATCGTTTTGTCTTCAAATATAACATCTAAAAAATAAGAAAACACACTTAGTAACAAACATTCAAATCATAACCAAGTAATTGGTTTATATGATGGACAAGACGGGAATTTTGTACAATAGAATTTATATTTATCTTTTATACTTTTATTTATTTCTTTTTTCCTAAAAATTTCTATATCATTTTTTGTAATTTCAGGGGTTATACTTGTAACTAAATCCTTATTTTTTTCATATAATTTGTATAAAAAATTATTGATATACTTTCCTAATTCTTCAGTAATATTTGTATTTCTAGTTTTATTTACTTTATCCTTCTGAGGTACAATAGTATAAATCTGAGAACTAAATCCATTTGCATCATTTATATCATTCAAATAAGTACAAAAAATAGGTAGTGATTTTAATGGATATATGTATTTTTTTCTATCTTTTGAATTTTTTGGTATCTTTCTTAAAGAGTTTGTAATTGGTTTTATATCTTTTATGTTATCAGAAAAAAATATGATACTATCTGGAAAACAGCTAAGGTAACCTAAAATTCCATATGCCATATCTTCCTCTTCATTTTGATTTTCATCTCTATTGTATTCATCATCATAATCTCTGGAAAAATTAGTCCATTGCATAACAATATCTTCAAATAAATTTTTATAATATTCAAATATTTCTTGTTTTGTATTTTTAATCTCCATAACAAGAGTTGGTTTTAAATCCATTTCTAACTGTGACAATAAAATTGCTAACAAACAATAGGAAAACACAGGATAAATAATACTTGTATCATAAAATTCAAAACATTCTATTCCTAATATTTCTTTTTCTTCTTCAATCCCAAGATATTTTTCTCTTATCCAACCATATCCATCGACATCATCATTGTCAGTATTGTCATAGGAGTAATCATTATACATATCATCACCATAATCATAATCATTATAATCATCACCATAATCATTTTCCTGCTCTTTTTTTAATTTCTTCTTTTTCTTTTTTTCCTTTTTTTTCTTCGTTTCTCTTCTTCTAAACCATCTTTCCATAAACTCCATACATTTGTTTCTTCATTTTGCATAAAAATACTTTCACCTACCCTTTCATTATTTTGATTATAACATAAATAAAAAACAAATTACAATGGGTTGGGGTACGGTTGGGGTAAAAAACACAAAAAATGGAAA
>CAMXTM010000189.1 GCA_947246775.1 uncultured Clostridium sp.
GTTGATAGTGCAGCGATTGTCATTGAAGATGGTGTTATTACAGAATAAATTGATGTTTTAAAACATGGTTTTGTTGATAGTATAAGAGAGTGCTTCTCAGCACTCTCTTTCTATAATTTTTATAAATAATATAATATGAAATGGGTGAAAGTATGAGTCTTATTACATTGCCATCATTTTTAAGTGCTGTTTCACAGGGATTGCTGTGGTCTATCTTGGCAATTGGTGTATACATTACATATCGTGTGTTGGACTTTGCAGATTTGACAACAGAGGGTAGTTTTCCACTGGGGGCAGCTGTTGCAGCACAGTGTATTGTAAACGGAGGAAATCCTTTTACAGCAACAGTAATGTCTTTTGCTGTAGGATTGGTTGCAGGATTTGTAACGGGGATACTCCATACAAAATTAAAAATACCTGGATTGCTTGCAGGTATTTTGGTTATGACAGGTTTGTATTCGATTAACTTGAGAGTCATGGGTGGAAAAGCGAATTTGCCATTATTAAAACAGACCACAATTATTACGGCTGTTGTAGAACGTTTTAGTACAGAAGCAAAAGCATTTTCCAACGCAAATGCAGTAATGTTGGTAGGAATTGTGTCAGTAGTAGTTGTTATCTTTATATTGTGGCTGATGTTTTCCACAGAGTTTGGCTTTGCGCTAAGAGCAACGGGAGATAATCCTAAAATGATAAGTGCATTGGGTGTCAATACAGATATTATGATTATATTAGGGCTGATGATTAGTAATGGTTTGATTTCCTTAGCAGGGGGACTAATAGCGCAATATAATGGTTATGCCGATGTTGGTATGGGTGTTGGAACAATTGTTATTGGTCTTGCCTCCGTTATTATTGGAGAAGTTTTGCTTGGTAGACGAGGTATGGCATGGTGTCTATGCTCTGTAGTAGTTGGTTCTATTTTGTATCGTATTATTATTGCATTAGTATTAGCAAATAAATTGCAGCCAACGGACTTGAAATTGTTCTCCTCTATTGTATTGGTAATTTGTTTGTCCTTGCCAGCAGTAAAAGAATGGTACAGAGATTTTACAAATAGACGCAACCAAAAAGTACAAGCATAAGGAGGAAAAAAAGAAATGTTAAAAGTAAATGGTATTAAAAAGACATTTTCTCCTGGAACAGTAAATGAAAAGCGTGCGATAAAAGAAATTACATTTGAGTTAGCACCATCTGATTTTATGACAGTAATAGGAGGAAATGGTGCAGGAAAATCTACTATGCTGAATGCGATTGCAGGCATTTTTAAAGTAGATACAGGAAGTATTATTATCAATGGAGCTGATGTGACAAAATTGCCTGAATATAAAAGAGCGGTACATATTGGGCGTGTGTTTCAAGATACAAGAATGGGAACAGCTTCTGATATGACGATAGAAGAAAATATGGCTATGGCATTGCGTAGAGGAAAGCCAAGAGGACTTAGAAAAGGCATTACAAAAGCAGAAAGAAATTTGTTTCGGGAAAGACTTGCCATATTGGATTTGGGCTTAGAAAACCGTATGACTGCAAAAACGGGTTTGCTTTCTGGAGGACAAAGACAAGCATTGACCTTGCTTATGGCGACTATGACAAAACCAGAATTGCTTTTGTTGGACGAGCATACAGCAGCATTAGACCCAAAGACAGCAAAAAAGGTATTGGAATTAACAAATCAAATTATTACAGAAGATAAATTGACAGCATTGATGATTACACATAATATGCAAGACGCTTTGAGATTGGGCAATCGTTTGATGATGCTTCATAAAGGTAGAGTGCTTATCAATTTACAAACAGAAGAAAAGAAAAATTTAAAAGTTGCTGATTTGCTAAAAATGTTTGAAAAAGCAAGTGGCACAGGTATGACAAATGATAAAATGTTGTTGAGCTAGGAAAGCGTAAAAAGGACTTGAAAAAAAAGTCCTTTTTTATTTTGTATGAAATGCGAGGGAAAAAAGTGGAAGATAAATTTTTAATGCAAATTGATTTTATATTTCAAAAAGAAAAAAGAATAGCAGGAGGGACAAATTTAAAGTATTCTGAGGAGAGTTTTGATTTATTAAATAGGATTAGTAATAATATAATAGTAAAAACAAGGAATGGTGATTTTGTTTTTGAGGTAAAAAAAGTAGATGTATTTTTATCAATGACTGGTTTTATGAATATTGGTATTACTTTATATGATAGGAAAGAATTTTGTTATTTGAATATTGGGGATAAAGTTTATTTGATGTCAGTTTAGAATATAAAATTTTATAAGCAAAAAACTGGATAAACAAACAAAATACAGGCAATACTATTATCACTAAAGGAAAAAAAGGAGTTTTTTGTAGTGAATATAAAAAATGGTAAAGCGATTTTGATTGGTGCTGTAACAGGTTTTGCAAATGGCTTGTTTGGCTCGGGAGGGGGTACGATTGTTGTGCCGTGTATGGAACGATTTTTAGACATAGAGGAGCATAAGGCACACGCTACAGCAATTGCGATTATTTTGCCGCTGTCTTTGCTTTCCATTGCATTTTATGTTTGGAAAACAGATGTATTGTGGACTGTTGCATTGTATGCGTCATTAGGTGGTGTTGTAGGGGGATATATCGGAGCGAAATTGCTCAATAAACTGTCAGGAGTGTGGCTGCATAGAATCTTTGGATTGTTTATGATAATTGCTGCCGTCAGAATGATAATATGATTTGGGTAATTGTAGTAGGTGTATTGGCTGGTATGATTAGCGGCATGGGCATTGGGGGAGGAACGATATTGATACCAGCATTGCTTTTTTTGCAGGATATGAACCAACAGCAGGCACAGGGAATCAATTTAATTTATTTTGTACCAACAGCAGTCATTGCATTGATTACACATAGTAAAAACAAAAATATAGAAATGAAAGCAGTAAAATCGATTGTTTTTGTAGGATTTTTGGGAGCAGCAGTAGGTGCTTTTTTAGCTGTTAGAATGGACGCAGCACTGTTGCGGAAATTTTTTGGTGGTTTTTTGTTTTTGATGGGTTTGACAGAAGTATTTCATAAAAAAGATAAAAAGGAAAAACAAGAGAGGAGCAAAAAGTATATGAATGATGTAGAATTTGCGAATATAAAGGCAGAATTTCAAAAGGCGGATTTAGAGGGAAAGATAAGACTTTATGTCACAACAGAAAATTTGAGTACGCAACAGTATAAGGAGTTACTGGGAATGTATCCAATAGGGGAGCTAGATGAGTTAGAAAAGGCTCTTGGGTAAAAGTGAAGCGTGTCGATAAAATCGGCACGCCATTGTTTTATTTTTGGTGTTATGTCGAATGATAGCAAGTCAAAAAGGATTCCGTAAAAAAATATGTTTCTATTTTTGCAATATCTGTTATAATATAGAAAAAGGAAGTGGTGCAGTAATGAAATTGATTGAGGATTTGTTTGTAGGCGGTAGTGTTCAAGATTTGAATACAGTAGTCTATAGTCTTCGCCAAGATATTGCTGTTTTTCATTTATATTGTATTTGTTTGTTTTATGACCAAAAGAGGAATCATATAGAAATTATGTCATCAAGAGAGATTTGCAAAAAGCGCTACCAAAAAAAAGATTTTGTTGTAGTAGGCGTGGCATATGGGAAAGCGGAAGCATTTGATTTGTTTTGTTATATCATGCAGCAGGCAGCACAAAAGGGTAGTAATCTGCAAAAAGCGGAGGAATGGATACGATGAAAGTAGTACATATTTTTGCAGGCATATTTTGTGTTATCTCTTTGCTTGCAGTAATATTAATTTTTTCCATAGACATAGCAGTATATGCTGACATGGGATATTTTGAAAAAGAGTATCAAAAATATGGCGTTATGGAAAAGGTCAGCATGGAGCAAAGCGATTTGATGTTTGTAACAAAAGAAATGATGGCTTATTTAAGAGGACAAAGAGACGATTTGCATATTGAGACGAATATAGATGGAAAGAAGCAAGAATTTTTTAATGAAAGAGAAATTGCACATATGGAAGATGTCAGAGTGCTTTTTTGGGGTGGGCAGTGGCTGAGAAGAATTGGTATTGTGATTGGCATAATAACAGCAGTTTATTTGTTTGTACAAAAACAAAAATTATTTTTGTTAAAATGGATTAGAAATGGTTTTATTTGTTTTGTACTTGCAGTAGCAATATTAGTGGGCATCATATCCACAAATTTTACAAAGTATTTTGTGATATTTCATAAAATATTTTTTAATAATGACCTTTGGATATTAAATCCTAAAACAGATAGACTGATAAATATTGTGCCAGAGAATTTTTTTATTGATACATCTGTGCGAATAGCAGTTATTTTTTTTGCTATAATAGCATTTGTATGTATCGTATGTAGTATTTTGTTAAAAAGAATAAAAAAGACAGGAGGAAGTAATAAGCTATTAAAAATATAGAAAAATGTGAGTATAGGTACTCAAAGATACCTAAAATCCAAGGTATAGCTTGTGCTGGCTTTATAGCAGGCGGAGTTGCGGAAAGGAAGCCCTTATCAGTTGAAATAGTCTGGTATAACAAAGATGTAGCAATCTGTGGGTGCAACTGGTCAATGGTCAAGTCCCGAAAACCAAGGGCATCATAAAGAAAAGAATTAAAAAAAAAAATAAAGAAAGAAAGGAGAAGCTACTTAGATGAAACCTATATTATAGTCATAGAAAAAGACTTTATTAGGTATGTACCGATGGCTAGTCGGGAATTTACGACTGTGGAGTGTACACGAACTTGTGAGTAGAATAGAAGAAATTCTTTCAAAAGCATACACATTGAAGCAGTAAAATTCTCGATATGGATATATTTGTCCATATTTTGAGTAGCAG
>CAMXTM010000190.1 GCA_947246775.1 uncultured Clostridium sp.
TAGGACTAAAAAAGGGTATTCGTAATCATTCTATTGCACCTGTTATATTTGGCTCTGCTACAATGGGATATGGAGTTAGACTCTTAATGAGTACAATAGTAAAATTTATGCCTCCATCTATTGAATGTCGTCCATCTTTTGTATGTAAAGATTTAAGAAACGAAGGAGAAGGCATGAAGAGATATAATTCTGAAAAAGACCATCTTGCATGCTTTGTATTTAAAACAATATCTGACCCTTATGTTGGTCGTTTAAATATATTCCGTGTACTTTCTGGAGTTATCAATACTACTAAAACTGTATACAACCCAGAAAAGGATACTTATGAAAAAGTAGCACATCTTTATGTTGTAAGAGGTAAAGAGCAGATAGAGGTAGATGAACTACAAGCAGGAGATATTGGAGCATTAGCAAAACTTTCTAATACATCTACACAGGATACGCTTTGTTCTAAATATTTCCCAGTTGAATTAGAAAAGATTGATTTGCCAAAACCAGGTCTTTCTATGTGTATTGCACCAAAAGGAAAAGGTGATGAGGATAAAATTTCTGCTGCTTTATCAAAGATATTAGAAGAGGATCCAACACTGCGTTTAGAAATTAATAAAGAAACAAAACAAACAATTATTTATGGACAAGGTGAACAACAGTTAGAAGTTGTTGTAAATAAATTAAAAACAAAATATAAAATAGATGTAGAATTAACAGACCCTATTATTCCTTATAGGGAGACAATTAAATCTAAAGTAAAAGTACAGGGTAAATATAAAAAACAATCTGGTGGACATGGTCAATATGGTGATGTTTGGATGGAATTTGAGCCATCAGGTGACCAATCTCAACCTTATGTTTTTGAAGAAAAAATCTTTGGTGGTTCTGTACCAAAACAATATTTCCCTGCTGTAGAAAAAGGCTTACAAGAGTGTGTTAATAATGGTGTATTAGCAGGCTATCCAGTGGTTGGATTAAAAGCAACATTAGTAGATGGCTCTTATCACCCTGTAGATTCTTCTGAAATGGCATTTAAAATGGCAACTTCTGTAGCATTTAAAGATGGATTGCCACAAGCAAAACCAACTATATTAGAGCCTATTGCACATGTTGAAGTCACAATACCAGAAAGATATATGGGCGATATTATG
The DNA here is from genome assembly GCA_947246775.1 of uncultured Clostridium sp. Lineage (GTDB taxonomy): Bacteria > Bacillota > Clostridia > Lachnospirales > Anaerotignaceae > Coprocola. The sequence goes on from CAMXTM010000190.1 coordinate 1,143, forward strand.
GGCGATATTAACAAAAGAAGAGGTCGTATATTAAGTATGAATCCTGAGCATGAGAAAAAAGTAATTATTGCAGAAGTTCCTCTTGCAGAAATGCATAAATATGCTACAGATTTGCGTTCTATGACACAAGGTAGGGGTCATTATGAATATTACTTTGAACGTTATGAAGAAGCTCCTATGGAAATGCAGAAAAAAATTATTGAACAAAAAGCAAACGAAAAATAATTTATAAAAAATATAATTTGCTGACTTTTAGAAATTTTTCTAAAAGTCAGTTTTTTTTTGCAGCTATGTGTTATACTAAAATGAAATAAAGCAATTATTTTCGATTTAGTATAAATTAACTTTATATTCTGATTTTATAGGAGGAAACAAATTATGTTAGATATTGCTATTATAGGAAGTGGTCCTGCTGCATTATCTGCAGCATTAAATTGCATACAACGAAATAAAACAGTAAAGGTATTTGGAAGAAGTTTGAATAATTCATTACTTTTTACAGCAGAAAAAGTAGATAACTATTTAGGCATACCTGATGTAAATGGAGAAGAATTATTAAATCATTTTTACAACCATGCTGAAAAACAAGGTGTAGAATTTCAAGAATGTAAAGTAACACAAATATTAAATATGGGTGACTATTATACATTAAATGCAGAAAATCAATTTATTAATGCAAAAGCAATTATAATAGCAAGTGGTATTATAAAAAGTAAAGCATTATTAGGTGAAATAGAATTTTTAGGAAAAGGTGTTAGCTATTGTGCTACTTGTGATGGTATGTTATATAAAAATAAAACAGTAGTAGTTGTATCAGAAAATAGCGAGGGAGAAGCTGACGCTAATTTTTTAAGTGACATTTGTAAAAAAGTAATTTATGTCCCACTGTATGAACCTGTTTATTATCTAAAAAATAATATAGATATTAAAATAGGAAAACCTAAAAAAATACTAGGAGAAATTTATGCTAAAAGTATTATAATAAATGAAGAAAATATAGAGTGTGATGGTATATTCTTAATTAAAAATACTGTTCCTCCACAAAGTTTACTTTTTGGATTAGAAATAGAGAAAAATAGTATTAAAGTGAATAGAAATATGGAAACAAATTTAAAACGAGTTTATGCAGCAGGAGATTGTACAGGAACACCTTATCAAATTGCAAAAGCAGTAGGAGAAGGTTTAATTGCAGCACTTTCTGCAGCATCGGAATTAGATAAACAACAATAAAATATTAAAATAAGGAGGACATCTATGAGAAAAAAAACGATATTAGCTGTTGATGATGAAGTTCATATTTTAGAATTATTAAAATATAATTTAGAAACAAATGGCTATCATGTTATTACAGTGGAAACAGGGGAAGAAGCTCTTATTTTATTATCAAAAGAAAAAATAGATGCCGTTTTATTAGATGTGATGTTACCTAAAATAGATGGTTTAGAAGTGCTACGCCGTATTCGAGCTACTGAAAAAATTAAAAAAATACCAATTATTTTATTAACTGCAAAGAGTGATGAATTTGATAAGGTCTTAGGACTTGAAACGGGTGCTGATGACTATATTGCAAAACCATTTAGTATTAGAGAATTACAAGCCAGAGTAAAAGCTGTTCTTAGGCGTGTAGAAGAAAGAGAAACTATAACAAAAAAGCAAAAAGTGATTTTTACTCATGGGCTTGAAATTGGTTTAGAAACAAAAACTGTTAAAAAAAATGGGATTCCTATCGAAATGTCATTAAAAGAATTTGAACTCTTAAAATTATTAGCAGAAAATCCAGGAAAAGTATATTCAAGAGATGTTCTTTTAGAAAAAATATGGAGCTATGAATATATTGGTGAAACAAGAACTGTAGATGTACATATTAGACATATTAGAAAAAAAATAGAACAAGCTGATAGTAATCCTGTTTTTATTAAAACAGTACGTGGCTTTGGATATAAATTTCGGGAGGATTAAAATATGCAAAAAAAATTATTTTGGTCCTATGCAATAATTATATGTTTTATTGTTTGCCTAATTGGTTTATACTCTACTAAAATAAGTCATTGTTATTATATAGAACAGTATCAAAATCATATCTTAAAAGAAAGTAAATTAGTTGTTAGAAATTTAGAAATGTCTTATAATTTGGCTGATTCTGTAGATTTAGATAATTTTGTACAACAAATAGCTAAGATCTTAGAATTAAATGTTGCTATTATTGATAGTTATGGAAATATTATGCATAGTTCTGAGTTTAATATTAGTAGTATTGATAAAGAAAACATATTAGAAATGTGGAAGATATTATCAGAAGAAAATAGTATTATTATAGAAAAATATGATATAAATAATCAAAGTTATATTTATGTTGCTAGTTTAGTTACAATAAATACAAAAACAATAATATTATATCTTTCAGCTCCTTTATCTCAATTAAATGGACTAAAGACAGATATATTAATAAATATTATAATTAGTACTATTGTTGCTTTTTGTTGTGCATATTATTTGTCAAAAAAGATGTTAGAACCTCTTGATAAATTAGCTAATGCAGTAGTAGAAGTATCACAAGGAAAATATAATAAAAAAATACCAATAAATACTAATGACCAAATTGGTTATTTAACAGAAATATTTAATACTATGAGCGTAAAAATAAACACTACAGTTAATGCCTTAGAAACAGAAAATAAAAGAATGGAAGCTATTGTAAATAGCATGATAAATGGTGTTGTTGCTATAGATAAAAAAAATAAAATATTAATGATAAATTCTCAATGTTATGAATTATTTAATATTAAAAACTCTTATTGTAAAGGTTTAGATTTTTATGAAATTTTTAAAAATAAGGATATACAAACATTACTTGAAACATCGATTTTAGAGAAAAAAAATATTGTAGAAATTGTAATATTAAAATCTAAATTTAATGGTGATAAAATATTGCGGGTATATATTAATCCTATTTTTTCTACAAAAAATCAAGATAATAGCTTAGGAACATTGTTGGTATTTCAAGATGTAACACAAATAAAAAAATTAGAAGAAATGAGAAGTAATTTCATATCAAATGTAACCCATGAATTAAAAACACCATTAACTTCTATTATGGGATTTACAGATACATTACGTTCAGGAGCGATTGAAAATGAAGATATGGCAAAACATTTTCTGGAAATTATTGATATTGAAACACATAGATTATATCGTTTGATACAAGATATATTATCTCTTTCTGAAATTGAAACAAGAAAAGAAGATGTTAATAGACATTATGAATCTATTGAGGAAATACTTATTTATGTGGAGGGACTTTTGCGTTCTCAAGCAGAAGAAAAAGGTCTAAAATTTATTGTAAAGTGTGAAAAAATACCACCATATTTTTGTAATAAAGATAAAATTTCTCAAATGTTTATCAATTTAATTGAAAATGCAATTAAATATACAGAAAAAGGTAGCGTACAAGTTTTTTGTAAGTATCAAGGGGAATATTTCATATTACAAGTAAGAGATACTGGAATTGGTATTCCAGAAGAAAATATCAATCGTATTTTTGAACGATTTTATAGAGTTGATAAAAGTCGCTCCAGAAAAGCAGGAGGTACAGGATTAGGGCTTTCTATAGTAAAACATATTATGATTCTTTATAATGGAAAGTTAAAG
>CAMXTM010000191.1 GCA_947246775.1 uncultured Clostridium sp.
ATATAGGATTGTCTACAACAGGTGTTGCAGGTCCTGATGGTGGTACAGAAGATAAACCTGTTGGACTGGTTTATATTGGCTTAACGATTGATGGTGTAACACAAACAAAAGAGTGTCACTTTGTAGGAAATCGAGAAAAAATAAGGATTAGAGCGACACATATGGCATTAGATTGGCTAAGAAGGGAACTGTTAAAATGAGACGCTATAAGGGCGATATTATGCTTTTGGGGGCGTCTGCAACAGGGGGTACAGGTTTTGTTTTTTTAAAATATCTTTTAGAAATGGACTATAATGCCTTTCAAATTATAGCAGTGCGCTTTTTAATTGCAACAGTGTTGCTGTATGTAGTTTATTTTAAGCAGGTCAGGCAGATTACGGCGGAGGAATGGAAAAATGGCACAGTCTTGGGAGTGCTGTTGTACTTGGTGTTTGCTCTGCTGATAGTTGGTTTACAATATACCACACCCTCTGTAAACGCTTTTTTAAGCTCTCTGCCCGCCGTCATTGTTCCGTTTATCCTTTGGTGCTTTTTTCATAAAAAGCCTGATAGAAGCTGTTTTATGGCGGCAGGAATGACTTTTTTGGGGATTGTTGTGCTTTCGGATACCAGTAGCTTGCAGGGGGGCTTGGGAATGTTGTTGTCGTTTAGTTCATCGGTTGCCTTTGCCTTTCAAATGACTTTTATGGATAAGTTTTTGCGAAAGGGTAATGCATTGCGCTTGGCATTGGTAGAACATATGACAGTGTTGGTGCTTGCTAGTGTTGTTGTGTTCGCGCAGCAAAGACAGTTTCCGGCTGTTACCTTGCCTGCACTAAAATATTTTTTATTGTTGGGAGTGATATGTACAGCAGTATATTTTGTGTTGCAGTCTGTCGGACAGCAATATACAAAGCCCTCTAGCGCCGCTATTATTTTAACAACAGAGTCGGTATTTGCCTCTATTACGGCAGCAGTATTGTATGGGGAACGGCTGAGCTTGCGGGAGTATGTCGGCTGTGGTATTATCTTTTTTGCGGTTATTCTTGCCGAAAGCCCAAAGCCCTCAAAAATAGAAGCGAAAAAGGTTTCGTAAAAAAATTTAGGAAAATGGTTTCCGAAAAAGGCAGTAAAAACGAAAATGATTTCGGAAAGTTGTTTTTGATAAAAGGAAGTAAAAAGGGCTTCCTTTTATCAAAAAATAAGGGAAAAAGGGGATATTTTAGCATAAAAGGGGCTTGTTTTGTACAAAAATAGAGCAAAAAGGGGATTATTTTGATAAAAAATAGTAGTTGACGAAAAGATAGTTTTTCAGTATAATAGAACATAAGTTCGATAAAGTTGTTTTAGAGTAAAAGGGCTTGATTTTGATAAAAAAGAGGGATTTTTTCAAGTTCTTAAAAGAAAGGTGGTTTGTATGGCAGCAAAGAGTTCAAAAAAATTTGAAGAAATAAAACCAGAAGATAAACAACGTGCATTAGAGGTGGCAATTGCCCAAATTGAAAAGCAGTTTGGTAAAGGTGCTGTAATGAAATTAGGGGATAGTTCTGCTAGAATGAATGTGGAAGTCATTCCAACGGGTTCATTAAGTCTTGACCTTGCGCTGGGCGTAGGCGGTATTCCAAAAGGTAGGATTATAGAGATTTATGGTCCTGAATCTTCTGGAAAGACAACTATTGCCTTGCATATGGTAGCAGAAGTACAAAAGCAAGGTGGTATTGCGGGCTATATTGACGCTGAACATGCGATGGACCCAGTTTATGCAAAGGCACTGGGAGTAGATATTGATAACTTGTATATTTCCCAACCAGATGATGGCGAGCAGGCACTTGAAATTGCAGAAACGATGGTAAGAAGTGGCGCAATGGATATTGTAATTGTGGACTCTGTAGCAGCACTTGTGCCACGTGCAGAAATACAAGGAGAAATGGGCGATTCTCATATGGGATTGCAGGCAAGGCTGATGTCACAGGCGTTGAGAAAATTAACAGGTATTACCAATAAGTCAAAATGTTCTGTGGTGTTTATTAACCAACTTCGTGAAAAAATCGGCATTACTTTTGGCAATCCAGAGACAACGACAGGTGGTAGGGCATTAAAGTTTTATGCTTCTGTTCGTATTGATATTAGAAAAGCGGATACGCTTAAACAAGCGGATATGGTTGTTGGAAATCGTACAAAGGTTAAAATTGCAAAAAATAAAGTTGCTCCTCCATTTAAGACAGCAGAATTTGATATTATGTATGGACAAGGCATTTCAAGAGAGGGCGATATATTAGATTTGGCAGCAGAAATTGATGTTGTCAATAAGAGCGGCGCTTGGTATTCTTATAAAGAGACACGAATTGGACAAGGGCGTGAAAATGCGAAGATGTATTTGAGAGAACACCCACAAGAGTGTCAAGAAATAGAAATGGAAGTTAGAAAATTTTACAATTTGCCAGTGAATGGGGAAATTGTGGTAGAAGCTGAGTCAGAAGAAGCGGAAGATGACGAAATTCTGCCAGAAGAAGTAGAAATGATGGAAGAAATACAACAAGTAGAAGAAAACATAGAAGCAATCGAGCAAAATACAGAAGAAAATGAATAAATAGAGTTTACTATAGCAGAAATTTTTGATTTCTGCTATAATTATGCCATCAGAAAGTAGGGAAAAGTAGATGATAAAAAAAATAGGGATTATATTGTTAATACTATGTTTTTGTGTGTTTGGTAGTGTTTATGTAATTAGGCAAAAAACAAGAAAAATTCCTACAGATTGGAAAATAGATACGAGAGAAGATAGGAGAGCGCCTGTTTCTCAAGAGCCTGTTTCTTCTTCTGATGATACAATAGATAATAGAAAGTCTGTTTCTTCTTCTGATAATACCACAGAAAGCACAGTTTCTAATCAGAAAAAAATCAATAGTACGACAACAGAGACAAAAGTAAAAAGCCATACATCAGAAAATACGACACACCACAGAACGAATAGACCAAGCCATAGAAATAATAAACCAAAACGTAGAAGAAAATAAAAAAAGGATAAAAAATAAAAAACAGTTTTGACTATTTTGCATTTTCATTTTATAATGTAACAGAAAAGTAAGAATTATGTGAGAAAGTGGTGGAAATTGATGATGAAAAAAATAGGAGTTGTATTGTTGGCAATGTGTTTTTGCGTGTTTGGTAGTGGCTGCGCAGTCAAAGAAAAAGTAAAAAAAGTTGCAACAGATTGGAAAGCTGATGGTAGGGAATACGGGCAAGAATCTGTTTATTCTCCAGATGACACAGTAGAAACCGCATTTTTTAATGTAAAAATCAATAGTGTAACAACAGAAAGTGAGATTGAGGGTTATGTGCCAGAAGATGTTGCACACCAGTTTATTGTAGTAAATATGACAGTAGAAAATACATACGATGACTTTGATAGTATTACTATGTTTTGTGATGACTTTGAATTGACGTGGGACGCACTAGAGGGTGAAACAACATTTCCAGAATATCAATTTTATGAAGAACAACTACCTGATAGCTATGAACTAAAATATGGCGAAAGTAAAACAGGTAATTTGGTGTTTATTACGCCAAGGAATGTTACAGATTACCAATTAAAGTATTATGAAATATGGGACGATAATTTTATAGGGAACACCTATTACATCAATTTTGCGATATAATGGTACAGATAAAAGCAGGGGAAAGATACCTGCTTTTGTTTTATATTGTCAAAAAAGGGGGAAAAAAAGTGAAAATAACAGCAATTACGCAGCAGGTGCATCAACCTGAGCGCTACTCTGTGTTTATAGATGGTGAATTTGCTTTTGGTTTAATTATGCAAGATATTGTCTATTTTAAACTAAAAGAGGGGGAAGAGATTGCGCAAGAGAAGTATGATTATATTAAAAATGAATTAGTATATATTAAGGCACAGGATACAGCACTGTATTATATTGGTTATAAAATGCGAACAGAAACAGAAGTACGAAAAAAATTGATTGAAAAAAACTTCACAGAGGATATAATAGAGCGTGTAGTAGAATTTCTAAAAAGATACAATTATGTAGATGACGAAAAATACTGTAGTAGTTATATCAAAGAAAGATTACGTTGTAATCCGAAAGGAAAATATGCGCTAAAGATGGAATTAAAGCAAAGAGGGGTAAAAGAGAGTATTATTTGTAGAGCATTAGAGCAGTCAGATATAGATGAATTTGGTGATGCTGTAAAATTATTAGAGAAAAGATGTTATGATTTAGGAGATATTGACGAAAAAGAAAAGAAAAGACTTATTGTATTTTTACAGCGCAGAGGGTATTCCTATGATATAATAAAAGAAGCCTTTAACAGTGTCACAAAAAAAGAATAGTGATATAGAAACATAAAAAGTTGAAAGGAATGAATAAGAGATGGCTTTTTATATTGGAGAAATTATGAGATTAAGACGAGAATTTCAGGAAGCGCACCAAAATGGCGAATATATGGAAGCAATTGCATTAGGGAAAAAGATATATGATTTATATAGAGAAAATAACGATTGTAATACAATGGAGTATGCCATTGATGTAAACAATTTGGCAATTGCCTTTGACGATATTTGTATGTATGAAAAAGCGCAAAAATATTATAAAGAAGCGGCAGCCTTAAAGAAAAAAATAGGGGGAGAGTGTGCTTCTTATGCAGATACACTAAATAATCTGGCAATCACCTATAGTAATATGGCAAAATATGATAAAGCGTTGGAGTTGCAACTAAAGGTATTAGAAATCAGGGAAAAATTGCTGGGCAAAGGACATGAAGACTATATT
>CAMXTM010000192.1 GCA_947246775.1 uncultured Clostridium sp.
GAACCGCCGTATTCTGTTGGAAAAGGAATACCCATAAAACCGTATCTTGCTAATTTTTTTACTGTTTCTACTGGAAAACGCTCTTGCTCATCTAATTCTTCCGCTAAAGGTTTTACTTCTTCTTCCGCAAATTTTCTGTACAAATCTCTCAGCAACAAATGTCTTTTTGATAAACTAAATTCCATAAAACTGTCCTCCTTCGACAAACAAAACAAGTTTTTGCAATGCTTTTTTTGCAAAAATACAAATCAGAAACAACATTCTATTCATTTGTTGTATACAGAAAGTCGTTTCTTTTGTGAATCTATTCACATTATACAGTATTTACACAAAAATTTCTATATTGTTTTGAAAAAAATGCAATAAAATTTCTAACTGCATTTACAAAATATATAAAATATCGTCTAATTATTGTACATATTTTTTATTGTTTTTGTCAATATCTATTAAATAAAATTTCTATATTATTTTCTTTCCTTTAATTCTTGTATAAAAAGTGGTCTATAAATCAATTTTGCTCCTATTCTGACACTTTCAAACAAGGTAATACTATCTACCTCTATTTGTTTTTGTTCCACAGACACTGCTTTTTGCATTTGTGCAAAAGAACCATAAGGTACAACCTGTCTTGCCAACGTAATATGCGGACTCAACTTCTTCTTCTCTCTTGCAAAGCCCTGTCTTGTTAGACTTCTTTGCAGCCCCTCAAACAAATACGCCAATGCCTTACTCTTTTCTACTCCTACCCACAAAACACCTGTTTCTCCTCTTTGAAACATACCTAATTCATTTAGTGTCATCGTAAACTGTTTTGTTCTAATTGCTGTTTCATACATCGCTTGTTTCAAGTCTTCTATTTCTTCTGCTCTTGTTTCTCCCAAAAAATGCAATGTCATATGAAAATTATCTTTTTCTGTAAAATTTCCCCTTTTACTTCTCTGCTTACACTCCTGCTGTACCTCAAAAAGTGTCTCTTTTACATCTTCTTTTATACCAATTCCAATAAATGTTCTCACTCTATCATTTCTCCCTTATGATTTAAAAAAAGGACTCCTAGCCATGCTAAAAGCCCTTTATAAAAATATAATTTATTTACCTACTACTTTTAATGCTGTTTCTACTACATTTTCTACTGTAAAACCAAAATCTTGAAACAGTGTGCCTGCTGGTGCAGATGCGCCAAAACCATCTATACCAATAACAGCGCCATCTAATCCAACATATTTATGCCAACCAAATGGGCTTGCTGCTTCTACTGCAACTCTTTTTCTAACTTCATTTGGTATCACACTTTGTTTATATTCTTCTGACTGCTGTTCAAACAGCTCAAAACTTGGCATACTAATGACTCTTGCTTTTACACCCTTTTCTGCAAGTGCATCATATGCTTTATATATCAATTCTACTTCTGAACCACTTGCCATAAGTAATACGTCTGGTGTACCCTCACAATCTTTCAGCACATAAGCACCTTTTAATGCTTCTTTTCCTGTGCCGTCCAACAGTGGCAAGTTTTGTCTTGTCAATATCAATGCGGTAGGTGATGTAGTATGTGTCAATCCAGCCAACCAACCTGCTGCCGTTTCTCTTGTGTCACAAGGACGGAATACAATATAATTTGGCATACTTCTTAATGCTGCCAAGTGTTCTACTGGTTGGTGTGTTGGGCCATCTTCTCCTACACCAATACTATCATGTGTCATAATGCTAATCACTGGCAATTCCATCAGTGCGGACATTCTCAAGCCAGATTTCATATAATCACTAAATACAAAAAATCCTGCAATATATGGTCTTAATCCACCATGTGCAGCCATACCATTTGCCATTGCTGTCATAGCAAATTCTCTAATGCCAAAGTGAATATTGCTTCCTGCTGGATTTTCAGCAGAATAATATTCTCTATCTTTCATTACAGATTTATTAGATGGTGCTAAGTCCGCAGAACCACCCATCAAATTTGGTACTGCTTTAGACAATTTTTGCAATACTTTTTCAGAAGATGCTCTTGTAGCAATATCTCCCTCATATGTCCAATAGTCTTCTTCATTTAACAAGTCTACTGGCAATTTATCACTATGCCAAATTTCCCATTCTTTTGCTAATTCTGGGTTCGCTTTTTTATATTCTTCAAAAATCGTATTCCACTCTTGTTCTTTTTTTACTCCCTCAGCCTGCAATGCTTTCATATGTTCTACTACTTCTTGAGGTACTGCAAAACTTTCTGTCTCTGTCCAACCAAGCGCCTGCTTTGCTGCCTTAATTTCTTCCTCTCCCAAAGGCTCACCATGTGCAGATGCTTTGCCTTGTTTATTTGGCGCACCATAGCCAATAATCGTATCTATTTTAATAATAGATGGTTTTGATTTTTCTTTTTTTGCAAATTCTATCGCTTTTGCAATCGTATCAATATCATTGCCATCAATGACTTCTTGGGTATGCCAGCCATATGCTTCAAAACGTTTTAGCACATCTTCTGTAAATGCAACATCTGTGCTACCCTCGATTGTAATATTATTAGAATCGTAAAGCAATATCAGTTTTCCTAATCCCATTGTTGCTGCCAAAGATGCTGCCTCAGCGGAAACACCTTCCATCAAACAACCATCACCACACATAACATAAGTATAGTGGTCTACAATTTTATGTTCTGCTGTATTGAATTTTGCAGCTAAATGTTTTTCAGCAAGTGCAAAACCAACCGCATTGGCAATCCCTTGTCCCAAAGGTCCTGTTGTGATTTCAACACCTTTTGTATGTTTATATTCTGGGTGTCCTGCTGTCAAAGAACCTTTTTGACGGAACTGTTTTAAATCCTCTATTGTCAAGCCATAACCAAACAAATGCAATAAAGAATACAACATAGCAGAACCATGTCCTGCGGAAAGTACAAATCTATCTCTATCTGCCCAATCTGGATTTGCTGGATTATGTTTCATTGCTTTTGCCCAAACAGTATATGCTGCTGGTGCTGCCCCCATAGGCAAGCCAGGGTGTCCACTATTTGCTTTTTGTATCGCTTCCGCAGAAAGAAAACGAATGGTATTGATAGATAATTGTTCTATTTGTTCCATAAAATATTCACTCCTATAGTCTCTATTTTTTATTTTATGATTTATTTTTTAGGTACTGTCTCCCAGTCTTTCAAAAATCTTTCAATGCCAATATCTGTTAATGGGTGTTTTGCCATTTGTACAATTACATTATAAGGAATTGTCGCAATATGACAGCCAACTCTTGCTGCATTGATAACATGAAGTGGATTTCTAATACTTGCTGCAATGATTTCTGTAGAAATATTATGCATAGCAAAAATGTCTACGATTTCTTCAATCAGATTCATGCCCTCTGTTCCAATATCATCTACTCTACCAAGGAAAGGACTCACATAAGTTGCACCTGCTCTTGCTGCAAGAAGTGCCTGTGTTGCAGAGAAAATTAATGTTACATTTGTTTTAATGCCCTCCGCTGTTAAAATTTTTACTGCTTTTAATCCCTCTAATGTCATAGGAATTTTAATAACAATATTTTTATGTATTTTAACCAATTCTCTCGCTTCTTTTACCATGCCCTCATGCTCCAAGCTGATTACTTCTGCACTAATAGGGCCATCTACTATTGTTGTGATTTCTCTTACAACTTCCTCAAAATCTCTACCCTCTTTTGCAATCAAAGATGGATTTGTTGTAACACCACAGATTACTCCTAGTTCGTTTGCTTCTCTAATATGTTCTACATTCGCAGTATCAATAAAAATTTTCATAGCGCCTCGTCCTTTCTTTCTCTTTCCATTTAATGTTTTCTATTGTTTATTTTATAACAAATCAATATCAAAATCAATGTCAAACGGTATAGTATTTATAAAAAAACATTATTTTTTTTGTAAAAATGATAAAACATTCCAAAAAATCAACTAAAAAAAGGGCAATTATTTTGCCCCTTTTTTATCAAATGCTTTCTAATTGCTCTACATCTTCTACTGGTTGTTTTAATCCCTCTATAACAATATTGTTTTTTTGTGCATAGTCCCACAATGCTGCATGAAGTGCTTCTTCAGCAAGACAAGAACAATGTACTTTTACTGGTGGCAAGCCATCTAATGCTTCCATAACTGCTTTATTTGTTACTTCTAACGCCTGTTGTATACTCTTGCCTTTTACCAACTCTGTCGCCATAGAACTAGTTGCAATCGCTGCCCCACAGCCAAATGTTTTAAATTTCGCATCTTTTATTATGCCATCTTCTACTTCAATATACACTTTCATAATATCGCCGCATTTCGCATTGCCTACTGTACCTACTCCACTCGCATTTTTAATTTCTCCTACATTTCTCGGGTTCATAAAATGTTCCATTACTTTTTCGCTGTATTCCATATCTCTTATCCTTTCCGTATCTTATCTTTATCATTATTGTTTTTGCTCTTTTACAAATGCCTCATACAATGGTGACATCTCCCTTAATTTTGAAACAATACTTGGTAATTCCTTTAGTACAACATCTACTTCTTCCTCTGTATTATAGTGTTCTAACGTCATACGCAAAGAACCATGTGCCTTTTCATGTGGCAATCCAATCGCCAAAAGCACATGAGAGGGGTCTAACGAGCCAGAAGTACACGCTGAGCCACTTGATGCCGCTATGCCCTTACTATCCAAAAGCAATAACATAGATTCTCCCTCTACAAATTCAAAAGAAATATTACAATTTCCAGGTAGTCTATCTATTGGGTGTCCATTTAATTTACTATAGGG
>CAMXTM010000193.1 GCA_947246775.1 uncultured Clostridium sp.
CAATATAGAAATGTTTTGTTAAAGGAGGTTATTATGGACGAAACTGTTATTGTAATTATGTTGAAAGATAAAAAAACAGGCTTTTTAGAAAAGGAATTAAGTTGTTATCACTTAGGAGAACAACAAGATATTATGCTTAATATTTATGCTGAAGAAAATGAGCAAAATGAAATCACTATTTTTATGAAATTAACTTGTGAAAGAGATGTATTAGATTGGGAATATAATGCGATATTAGATTATTATGATATGGAAACAGTAAAACCTTATGTAGATACCATACAAGAATTGGAGGAAGAATATAATCCTGTTTGGCTTGTTACTTTTCCATTTTTATATGAGCAACAACAAATGGAACAAAAGCTTTGTTTGATATTACAGGCACATGAAAAAGAATTAAATTCTGTATATGAAGTTATAGCAGATAAAAAGGGTGATTACATTGAATAAGCTTTTTAAGTTTTTTTCTGCTTTTGCTGTGCTTTTTGTAAGTTTTACTGCCTGCGAAAATACAGCAGAATCACCGTTACCTCAAAAACCACCATCATCACAAAAAACAGTGCAACAGGTGATTGTTAAGGAACAGCAACAAACACCTTCACAACAAAATCAGGTAGTTCAAGATGAAAATAAAGATAAGAATGAAGCAGAAGTACAACAGCAGAAAAATGAAACGAATGAACAAATACTAGAAAAACCAAAATCAGTAGAATATTCTCGTCCTCCTACTCAAACAGAAAAACCAAAATCAGTACCTTTTTTAAATTGGGGAGAATCAAATAGCCAATATTGGACAAAATTAAAAACAGTTGCAGAAGTTGCTTCTGTTTTTTATCAAAATAATGGCAATCGTTTTACATTACTTAGTAAAGGAGGAAAACTTTATAATAGTAGTAGTGCTTCTTATGTCACAGCAAATTATTTAAAAAATAATGGTCTTTTAGATGAATCTTTTTTGGATTTTCCTTGTGATATACTTTTGCTAAGGGGGAGTGATATTGCGAACTATATAGATATTGATGTGCCTTCTTCTTCATTGAATATAGGCATTTTTACAGCAATGAAACAACCTTCTGGCAATAAGATAATGATTTCTTCTCCAACAGAAAAAATAGCAAGTATTTCAGAGGAAGATTATGCAAAACTTTTGAAACAGTATGATAATTATCATAGTAACATTAGTGTACTTTCTCCTGAAATGAGTGAGTATGAAAGAATATTAAATTTCATACGTGTTTATGAGGGAAATTATGATAAATACTATGTTAGAGATATTCGAATGGATAAAAAATATGCTATTGTAACATTTTCTTCTCAAAATGCACCAAGTAATGTAAAACAATATGTGTTAGTTAATGAAGATGGTTTTTGGGAAGTAGCAATTGATAATTTAGATAAGCAGTCAAATTTATATTATGCTATCAATAGTGTATTGCCTGATTTTAATTTATCTTTGCTACCCCCCTATAATGTGTATTTTTATAAAAATGATATGAAAGCGGATTTTTCAGATGTTTTAAAAAATATGATTTTTTATGAAATGATAGAACAGCAAAGTCAAGTACGCTATATATGTGGTACAACAAATTATTGTTATATTGTACTTTATGGCAACGAAAAATATTTAGGCAAAAAAATAAATGATGAATGGGATATTAAAAAAGTGAAATCTGCTTCAGATGCAATTGATTCTATGCAATTAGATAATCAGAATGCACCTACATTTATTGTATTAGATGAATAAAGGAAGTAATTTATATGACAAAAACAAACGCTATGAGGTTATTAGAACAAAGTCACATTAGCTATAATACAGCGGAATATGAATATGATGAAAATAATCTTTCTGGTGTTCATGCAGCAGAGGCAATTGGATTGCCAGCAGAACAAGTTTTTAAAACACTTGTTACAAAAGGAGATAAAACGGGTGTACTTGTTTTTTGTATTCCTGTTAATATGGAATTAGATTTAAAAAAAGCTGCTGCTGTTTCAGGCAACAAAAAGGTTGAAATGACACATATGAAAGATTTGTTAGCTCTTACTGGATATATACGAGGAGGTTGTTCCCCTATTGGTATGAAAAAGAAATATACTACATATATTGATGAAACAGCAATTCTTTTTGACCAAATTGCAGTGAGTGCAGGAATAAGAGGACAACAAATACTCATTGCTCCAGAAACACTTATTTCTTTTGTTGGTGCAAGAGAAGTAGATATTACGAAAGAAATGAATTAAAAGGAGTTTTTAATAATGCGTCATAATATTTATGAAAAGGGATATGGTTATATTCCTCGTTTAATTATGGAAGATAGACGACTTTCTGCCCTTTCAAAATCTATTTATGCTTATTTTTGTAGTTTTTCTGAGGGAAAAGCGTCTCTTTTTCCACCTCAAGATAAAATTATTGCAGATTTGAATATGACAGAAGAAGTTTATCGTACTCATTTTCAGCTTCTTGTAAGATGTGGTTATATATCATTGCAGCAAGAAAAACGTTCTGATGGTAGTTTTAGAAATATATTCACCTTACAAAAACAAATTGATTTTTAAATATTGTGCCAATGTTATTGGCACATATTTTTTTGCAGTATTTTAGTTGTACTACAATATTAAAAATTTTATTTAAAAAAGCACAAAAATATTTTATAAAAAAATGATTCTTTTTTTCTATATTACTAATATATTTTATATTTGATTTAAGCAATATGACGATTTTTTAGTTTGATTTTAAAAAAAATAATTTAATTTAATTTTTTAATTAAAAAATATTACAAATAATTTTGCATTATTTTTGAATATTACAAGTGATTTATAAAATATTTAATAAAATAATGTATAAAAAATGATTTTTTTATTGATTTTTTGGATAATATATTTTTTAGTACAAATGATTTTATTATCAAAAATAACAAACTGTATTTTTTTTTGTAGTTTAATTTTGAAAAAAAAAGTAAATATTGTATTTTAAATACACTGTTGTTATAATAACCACAAATAAATCGTTGTATATTAAGTATATTAAAAAAGAATGGAGGGAGAAGACCATGAAAAAGAAAACAAAAAAATTAATGTTATCTTTATTATTAGCATCTATGGCAGTAAGTGTCTTTCTGCCACTAACCATGACATCATGGATATTTTAATACCATTCTTATGAGCGATAATAAAAAGGACAATGCTTTTTTGCATTGTCCTTTTGTGCTATAGTATAATACAAATTAGCCCACCACTGCCCTCATTTACAATTTTTTGTAAGGTTTCTTGTAATTTCATTTGAGCTTCTTCAGGCATTCTATAAATTTTATTTTGCATACCATCATTTACCATAGATTGTAGTGTTCTGCCGAATATGTTTAAGTCCCAGATTTTTTGAGGGTTAACATCGTAATCTTGTATTAAACTATCAATAAATTCTTTTGATTGTTCTTCATTTCCTATAATAGGAGATACTTCCGTTTCAATATCAGCTTTAATCATATGTATAGATTCGCCTTTTGCCTTTAATTTGATACCAAAACGAGAACCCTGTTTAAATACTTCAGGCTGTTCTAGTTTAATTTCTTCAAATACAGGAGATACAACACCATAGCCTTTTCGTTTTACATCATCAAGAGCACATTCTATTTTATCATATTTCTTTTTTATTTCAGAAAACATTTTGATAGTGGAAATAAGCTGAGAATCATTTTCAATAGGCATATCTATTGTTTCACTCAATATTTTGTAAAATAGACTGTCATCTACTGATAAAGCAATATCAATAGCACCTTCGCCTAACATAATACCATCAGTATATGCTTTTTTTATGTATTCATTTTGCTCTAAAGTATCTAAATTTTGTTTTACATCTGTTAATTTTTCAACAGTATTCATTAAATCTTTTAAACTAGTTATTATGCTTTGTTTAAGCCAGTGATTTTCTTCTAACGTTTCAATCCATGAAGGAAAGTGAAGCCTTATTTCTTTCATAGGAAATTCATAAAGCACTTTTTCTAGTATATTTTTGATGTCTTCACTTTTTAGTTGAGCGCAATTGACAGGTAGTACTGGTACAGAATATTTTTCCGATAACTCTTGCTGTAATAAAATAGTATCATCACTATAAGGTCTGGAAGTATTTAAGAGTACAACAAAAGGCTTACCAATGTGTTTTAATTCATTTATTACTCTTTGTTCTGCATCTTCATAGTTTTCACGAGATAAATCTGTTACAGTACCATCTGTAGTAATGACAATACCAATTGTAGAATGGTCGGTAATGACTTTTTTTGTGCCAAGTTCTGCTGCTTCTAAAAAGGGCATAGGTTCTTGTGACCAAGGAGTGTGTACCATGCGAGGTGTGTTTTCTTCTTCCATGTGACCTTCTGCTTCTGGAACAATGTAACCTACACAATCAATCATACGAACTTTTAAATTAACATCATCTCCGATTGTAATAGCAACAGCTTCATTTGGTACAAATTTGGGTTCTGTTGTCATAATATTTTTTCCTGAAGCAGATTGAGGTAATTCATCTTGTGCTCTTTCTCTAGCATAGTTGTTTTCTATGTTGGGTAGTACAAGTGAGTCCATAAAACGTTTTATAAAAGTAGATTTACCAGTGCGAACGGGTCCTACAATGCCAAGATAGACACAACCATCTGTGCGTTCTGCAATATCTTTGTAAATATCAAATTGTTCCATAAAAGAAACCTCCTTAATAAATATATTTAAAATGTATCCATACAATGTTAATATATGAAAAATAAATG
>CAMXTM010000194.1 GCA_947246775.1 uncultured Clostridium sp.
CATACAAAGTTATCCACAGGCTGTGGATAACTTTGTGGATAAATTTATAATGGTTTATGTTTATTCATTCAAAAATGATTCTCCTATGCGGTATACATCACCTGCACCTACTGTTAAAACTAAATCACCACTTTGACAATGGGCGTTTAAGTAGTCTGTAATTTGTTCAAAATTGCCGCAGTAAATTGCCTTTTTGTTGTGGCGAGCGATTTCGTCAGCAAGTTGCTGCGCATTAACAAGTCCTGTGTCTTTTTCTCTTGCCGCATAGATGTCTGCAATAATAATGACATCAGCATCTGTAAAAGCAGCCGCAAAAGAATCAAAAAGAAACTTTGTGCGAGAGTAAGTGTGTGGTTGAAAAACACAATAAGTTGTGTTGTGCTGTATTTTTTTTGCGGCAGAAAGAGTTGCTTTAATTTCTGTAGGGTGATGAGCATAGTCATCAATCACAATCACACCATTTTTTTCGCCTTTTCTCTGAAAACGTCTTTGTGTGCCATTAAAATTTTCTAAGCCTTTTATAATATCTTGCACTGGTAAGGAAAGCGTGTAGGCAACAGCAAAAGCGGAGAGCGCATTTGTAATGTTGTGGTCGCCTGGAATGTGTAAATGTACCCTTCCTAAGTCATTACCGTTGTAGAGTACATCAAAACTGTTTCTTCCGTCTGGTTCGTGTGTGATGTTTTGTGCTTTCCAGTTGGCGTTGCCGTCTAGCGCTACTGTTTCAATGTGGCAAGAGAGACCTTGTGTGATTTGGTCTAAATTTGGTATGTTGTTGTTTAGTATGAGTGTGCCATTAGGGGAAATATTTTGAGCAAACTTGTGGAAAGATGCTCTAATATTTTCTAAATTTTTAAAATAATCTAAATGGTCAGCCTCAATATTTAATATAACACCAATAAGTGGGTGAAATTGTAGAAAGCTGTCAAAATATTCACATGCCTCTGCAATAAAGTAATCACTTGTGCCAATTTTTGTGTTGCTGTGTATAGTGGGTAATATTCCTCCCACGGTAATAGTAGGGTCAGCTTTGGCAAAAAGGAGTATATCTGAGACCATACCAGTTGTAGTCGTTTTGCCATGAGTACCTGCAATAGCAACAGAATAGGAATAGTGTTCCATAAGGAGTCCAAGAAGTTGCGCTCTGTCAATGATTGTCATATTTTTTTGTTTTGCTGCTAATAGTTCAGGATTGTCTTGTTTGATTGCGGCAGTATAGACAACAAGTTGAATGTCGTCTGTAATATTTTCTGCTTTGTGACCGATGTTTACTTTTATGCCTAAACTGCGTAAATGCTGTGTTTCGTCAGAATCTTTCATGTCAGTGCCAGCGACTGTAAAACCTTTAGAGAGTAATATTTCTGCTAAACCAGACATACTGATACCGCCAATGCCAATAAAATATACAGATTGATATTGTGTTAAAAAATCTTTTTTCATGGAATAACCGCCTCATTTTCTTGTACAATATTAAGTAATGATGTAGTAAAAAATAAAATGTTTTGTTAGTAATATTATGCTAAAAATAGTAAAAAATATGTTTGAACAAAGTTATTGATTTTTTTATTATAGTACAGTCAAAAAATAATAGCAATTGTAAAAGAGGGAAAACAGGTAATAAAAACAGCAAAAAAAAGGCATTTGCTGCTGATTTTGATTTCAAAAAAATGCAATATAGAATGGAAAATTATGACATGACTAAAAAAAGTTGTTTAAATTGATAAAAAATAATCAAAAAATTATCAAAAATGTATAAAAAAAATCAAAAAAATAAATAAACAGCCCTATTTTTACAAAATAAATTAGTTAAAATTGTTAAAAAATCATTATTCTATTAAAAAAATTATTTGATATTTTACAATGAAAAAAAGATGTGCTATAATATGATTATACAATAATCATTTTGTATAGATATCAGTTTTATCTGTGCCGAATGCTTGTCTCAGTTTTATAAAAAATTATAAAAGTATTGGGGGTTATAAGACATGCGTAAGAAAGAGATGATTGCCATGTTATTGGCAGGTGGACAGGGAAGCCGACTCGGCGTACTGACAAGGAATGTAGCAAAGCCAGCTGTTACGTTCGGAGGAAAATATAGAATTATTGATTTTCCTTTAAGTAATTGCATCAATTCTGGTGTAGATACAGTAGGTGTGTTAACACAATATCAACCTCTGCGATTAAACCAGCATATAGGTATAGGTATTCCCTGGGATTTGGACCGTAAATCAGGCGGCGTTACGATATTAGCACCACATGTAAAAGGTGGCGGAGATTCAGGCGAATGGTTTATGGGTACAGCGAATGCTATCTATCAGAACTTGGAGTATATCGAAAGTAACAATCCAGAATATGTGTTAATTTTGTCTGGAGACCATATTTATAAGATGGACTATGCTGCTATGTTGGATTTCCATAAAGAAAAGAAAGCAGCAGCAACAATTGCCGTTTTAGAAGTAGGTTGGGACGAAGCGAGCCGTTTTGGAATTATGAACACAGAAGGCGACGACAAGATTTATGAATTTGAGGAAAAACCTGAAAATCCAAAGAGTAATTTGGCGTCCATGGGTATTTACATTTTTACATGGAGCCGTTTAAGAGAGGCATTGATTGAAGACAGCAAAGTTCACCCTGATAGTGATTTTGGTAATCATATCATTCCACGTATGCTGGACGAAGGACAAACAATGTATGCTTATCGCTTTAATGGTTATTGGAAAGATGTTGGTACGATAGAATCTTACTGGCAGGCTAATATGGAATTGATTAGAACATTGCCAGACTTTAATCTTTATGAAGATTTCTGGAAGATTTATACAAACACTGACCATCAGCCACCACAGTATACCGGTGCAGATGCACGTGTAAAAACGAGTATCGTATCAGATGGTTGTGAAGTATATGGAGAGGTATATGACTCTATATTAGGCCCTAATGTTATTGTAAAAAAAGGTGCAGTGATAAAAGGCTCTATCATTATGGGTGACACTGTAATTGGAGAAAATAGTCAATTAGACCGTTGTATTATTGATGAAGGTTGTCAAGTTGGCGATAATGTAAAGATTGGTGTTGGCGATAATGTTGAAAATGAGATGAAACCTAAAATTTATAACACAGGTATTACTGTAATAGGACATATGACTACTATTCCAAATAATGTGACAATTGGAAAGAATTGTGTTTTATTAGGCAATACAACAGAAAAAGATTTTGCAAATGGCGTTTTGCAGAGCGGTAAATCTGTGATTGTAGAGGAGGTTAACTTATGAGAGCGATTGGTGTAATTTTAGCTGGCGGTAACAATGAAGGTCGTATGGGAGCATTGACAGACCTTAGAGCATCAGCAGCACTTCCAGTAGGAAGCTGCTATAGAGCAATCGACTTTGCTTTAAGTAGTATGGCAAGCTCTGGAATACAAAAAATAGCAGTGTTAACACAATATAATTCACGTTCATTGCATGACCATTTAGGTTCTGCGAAATGGTGGGATTTGGGAAGAAAGCAAGGTGGATTGTTTGTGCTTTCCCCATATACTAGTAGAGCAGATTCTAATTGGTTCCGTGGAACAGCCGATTCCATGTATCAGAACATGTCATTTTTAAGAAGAAGTAATACACCATATGTAGTAATTGCGTCTGGTGATTCTGTATATAAGATGGATTTCAAGAAAGTTTTGGAATACCATGAACAAAAGGGTGCAGATATTACAGTTGTTTGTAAGGACATGTCAGGAAAAGACTTATCAAAATATGGCATAATGCAAATGGACGAAAGCAAGAGATTGCAAGAATTTGAGGAAAAACCTCTGCAAGCGCAAAGTAATATGGCTTCTTTGGGTATTTATGTAATTGGCAGGGAACTGTTAATTGATTTATTAGAGAAGGCAAACGCTGAAGGAAGATATGACTTTGTAAAAGATATTATTATCCGTCAAAGAAAGACATTAAAAATTTATGGTTATGACTTTGGTGGATATTGGAGTTCAGTTGGTTCTAGTATTGTAGATTACTTTAAGACCAATATGGATTTCTTGAAAAAAGAAGTAAGGGATATTTTTGTAAATGAGTATCCTTATATTGAAACAAAACCAAAAGATGAGCCACCAGCAAAATATAATTCAGGCGCAGATGTAAAGAATGCTATTATTGGTAGTGGTTCCATCATCAATAGTAAAGTGGAGAGTTCTGTTGTTTTCCGCAAAGTATATGTTGGTGACAATGCGAATGTGTCAAATTCCGTTATTATGGAAGGTACACGTATTGGCAATGGCTGTGAAGTAAGATATGCAATATTGGATAAAGATGTTGTATTAGCAGATGGACAAAAAGTTGTTGGAACACCAGATAATCCACAAATAGTGAGAAAAGGTACACGATTGTAATAATTGTAAAAGCGTAAAGGAGGAAAATTCCCAGGTCACATGGGAGGAGAGAGCGTATGGAAATTACTGATGTAAGAGTGAGAAAGGTCAACAAAGAAGGAAAGATGAAAGCTGTTATTTCTGTAACTTTCGACAACGAATTCGTGGTTCATGACATCAAGGTAATTGAAAGAGAACAGGGCTTATTTATTGCAATGCCAAGCAGGAAATCTGCTGATGGAGAATTTAGAGACATTGCACATCCAATCAATGGTGTGACCAGAGAAAAAATTCAGAGCGCAATATTAGAGAAATATGCAATAGCTGCTCAAGAGATGGAGCAGGAAGAGCTTTGTCTGTGCCATGGGCTGGCGGGGAATTACC
>CAMXTM010000195.1 GCA_947246775.1 uncultured Clostridium sp.
GGTACAGACAAATTTAAAAGGGATATACCAACATACAGTGTATAAGCACCTACCATAATAATATCGCCATGTGCAAAATTTATCATTTTGGCAATACCATAAACCATAGTATAACCTAAAGCAATCAACGCATAGATACTGCCCGTTCTAAGCCCATTGATTAACTGTTCTAACATACTAATTAACACGCATAACACACCTCTCTTTTTTTTTATTTTATCTAATATTAAAACAATGCCCCTCCACCTATGGGCGGAAGGGACTTCATTGTCACTTATCAAAAATTATTCCATTGCTGCATATTGTCCATCTTTAATTACAACAAATTTTGCACTCTTATCTGGTTCGCCTTCTTCTGTAAAGGATACAGAACCTGTAAGACCATCTACTGTAATTTCTGTCATTGCTGCAATCATATCTTCACTTTCAATAGAATCTGCTTTTTCCATTGCTGCTTTGATAACGTATACACAGTCATATCCATCTGCTGCAAACTGGTCTGGTGTTGCACTATATCTATCTTGGTATGTTGCTACAAAACTTGCAACATCTTCTGCTTCATCTGTTGCCAAGAAAGGACTTAAAAATACTGCTCCCTCAATTGTTGCAGGGTCTGTTACTTGTGCAAGAATACCGTCCCAACCGTCTCCACCGATAAATGGTAATTCCATGCCAAGTTCTTTTGCTTGTTGTGTAATATATGCTGCTGCTTCATAGTATACTGGGCAGAAGATAATTTCTGCATCTGTACCTTTGATTTTTGTTAATTGTGTTGAAAAATCAACATCACCCTCGTTAAATGCTTCTTCTGTTACTACTTCGCCACCATTTGCTTTTACTTGTTCTACAAAAGCATTTTTCATACCTGTAGAATAGTCGTCAGAGTTATTAAAAATAACAGCTACTTTTGACAAACCTTGGTCTTTTACAAAGTCAGCCATGGTAACACCTTGCAATGGGTCTGTAAAGCAAAGTCTAAATACGTTTGGTGCATCTGTAATACATTCAATTGCTGAGCCAGATGGTGTGATTTGCAATATGTTATCTTGTTTTGACAACTCTTTTACTGCAATACATGGCGCACTTGTTACTGTACCAATCATAGCGTGCATTCCTTTGTCCATTAAAGAGTTATAAGCTGTAATTGCTTTGTCTTCGCTAGATTCATCATCTTGGAAGTCCAATGCAAGTGTATAAACGCCATCTCCTACTTTTATACCACCTGCTTCGTTAATTTCTGCAATCGCAATTTCTGCACCTTGTTTTGTACTAGTGCCATAAGAAGCAGCGCCGCCTGTAAGTGGGCCAATACCACCTATTAAAATTGTAGGATTGTCTGCATAACTCTCTACATTGCCTTCACTGTCGCTTGCTTGTTCTGGTTCTCCGCCTGATGAACAAGCTGCAAAGGAAAACATCATAGCAACTGCCATCATACCTGCTAAAAATTTTTTCATAATCTTTTTCCCCCTCAATATTTTAGTTTTTTACCTTTTCTTATTTTTTGCCTTGATACTTTGAAAAACTTATTTTGTAAATAATACGCTAAAAATGCTGTTTTCGTCAAGACAGCAGTTTCATAGATTTTAAATTGCATTTTATCAAAATTTTTATAAAAATTCCTTTTTCTTTTTTTGCTATTTTACAAATAGTTATACAACTATAACAATTTTTTTATTGTTTTGATTTAAAAACATTACGATTGCCTTAAAAATTACATACAAATTAAAAATGTTGTCATACAAAAGAATATTCTATTATCTTTATGGCAATATTACATTTTTTTGGTAAAATACAATTTGTTATACTATCCTTTACAGTTTGCTATACTCTCGTTGTACTTCTAAGTAGTCATTATAAAATATTTCAAAATCCTCTAATTCCTTTTTGAGCTTCTCGGCAACATTACTTTCAAATATCTCCTTTAATTCCTCCCGAATTTCCGAAATATCAACAGTATCCTCTATTGCAATTTGGGCTAGACTAATAAAGATACAACTCCTATCTAAAAATCCATAACCATCATAATTTATAAATTCTCCCTCATAGATATAGCTTAATTCTTCCAACGGACTGTTCAAATCTTGATAAAATTCTTCTGCACCCTTTTTATAGTCACTATAGTTCATTAACATCATTTTTTCTCCTATTTTTTACAATTTATTATATTCTCGTTGTACTTCTAAGTAATCTTTGTAAAACACTTCAAAATCATCTCCTAGCTCCTTTTTGAGTTCCTCAACAACATCACTTTCAAATATCTCTTTTAATTCCTTTTTTATTTCTGAAATATCAACATTATCCTCTATTGCAATTTTAGCTAGACTAATAAAAATACAACTTCTATCTGAAAAGCTGTAGCCCTTATAGTCCGCATGTTCTCCCTCATAGATATAACATATCATTCTTAATGGGTAATGCAAATCATGATAAAGTTGTTGATATGAGTCTTCTGCTCCCTCTTTATAATCACTATAATTAAAATAATCAAAACCTATTGACATTGTTTTCCCTCCTATTTTTTACAATTTATTATATTCTCGTTGTACTGCTAAATAATCACTGTAAAATACCTCAAAATCCTCTAATTCCTTTTTGAGTTTCTCAACAACATTACTTTCAAATATCTCTTTTAATTCCTTTTTTATTTCTGAAATATTAACATTATCCTCTATTGCAAATTTTGCAAGGCTAATAAAGATACAACTTCTATCTAAAAATCCATAGCCCTTATAATCCGCATATTCTCCCTCATCTATATAACCTGTCATTCTTAATGGAGTATTAAATTCTTTATACAGGTCTCTATAAGAGTCCTCCATTCCCTCTTTATAATCACTATAATAATTCATTAACATTCTTTTCCCTCCCATTTTTATGGTACAAAAACATAACGTGCCAAATATGGACACGTTATGTTCTATCATCATTCTATTATCTCATTTTATTTATTTGCTTTCAACTGGTTTTTTTAAGATTCCTAACAACACAGTACCTACTGCTGAGCCAACAATCAAAGATACCAAATACATCAAGCTATTTCCGATTACTGGCAGTACAAACAATCCACCATGTGGTGCCATCAGTGTACAGTTAAAGAACATAGACATTCCGCCTGCAATCGCTGCGCCAATCGCACAAGATGGTATGACATGGATTGGGTCAGATGCTGCAAATGGAATAGCGCCCTCTGTAATAAAGGAAAGTCCCATAACATAGTTTACAATACCTGATTTTCTTTCTGATTCTGTAAATTTATTTTTGAAAAAGGTGGTTGCCAATGCAATCGCAAGTGGTGGAACCATGCCGCCTATCATAACGGCTGCC
The DNA here is from genome assembly GCA_947246775.1 of uncultured Clostridium sp. Lineage (GTDB taxonomy): Bacteria > Bacillota > Clostridia > Lachnospirales > Anaerotignaceae > Coprocola. The sequence continues at coordinate 3,328 of CAMXTM010000195.1, forward strand.
ATTACTTCATAATTTCCCTCTGTAATAGATGCTGTACCAAATACATATGCTGCTTTATTGATTGGACCGCCCATATCAATAGACATCATACCTGCTAAAATAATACCCAACAATACTCTACTAGAAGAACCCATAGAATTTAAACCATTAAATAATGCTGTGTTGATTGCGCCAACAATTGGATTGATAATAAATATAATAATTGCGCCGATTAAAAAGATACCACAAAGAGGATACAATAATACTGGTTTGATGCCCTCCAAACTTTGAGGAAGTTTATCAAATACTTTTTTCAGTGCAAGGATTAAATATCCAGCAATAAAACCTGCTGCTAATGCGCCTAAAAATCCGCTGCCGCCCTCTTTTGCCAAATAACCGCCTACAAAACCAACTGCTAATGCTGGTCTATCACCAATACTTGATGCAATAAAGCCTGCCAATACTGGCAACATAAATGCAAATGCGCTATCGCCTACTTGTTTTAAAAATGCTGCAAATGGGGTATTGCTACCAAAATTAGCAGGATTGATTTCATAGTTGTCAAACAAGAACGCAAGTGCTATCAAAATACCACCGCCGATAACAAATGGCAACATATTCGATACACCATTCATTAAGTCAACATATACGGTATGAAGTCCTTTGCCTTTTTCGGCTGTCTGTTCTGCTGCTGCGCCGCCCTCTGCGTGGTAGATTGGTGCATCGCCTTGCATTGCTCTATCTAAAAGCTCATCTGCTTTATGAATACCATCTGCAACTTTTGTTACAATGACTTTTTTGCCATTAAAACGTGTCATTTCTACCTTTTTATCTGCTGCTACAATAATACATTTTGCATTTTTAATTTCGTCTGGTGTTAGCACATTTTTTGCACCACCAGAGCCATTGGTTTCTACTTTAATGGAAATGCCTTTTTCTTTTCCTTTTGTTGCTAAATTTTCTGCTGCCATAAAAGTATGTGCAATACCTGTTGGGCAAGCTGTTACAGCCAATACGTCATACCCTCCCGTGCTTGCCTGTACTGGCTGCTCGTCAGCATATACTTCTGCAAATATTTCTCTTTCTGCCTTATCTATAATATTCAAATAAGTATCAATATCTTTTGCATTTAACAAGTCTTTCCGAAATTGCTCATTCATTAAAAGCATAGAAAGTCTTTGCAATACTTCAATATGTACATCTCCGCCCTCTGCTGGTGCTGCAATCATAAAAAATAAATTGCTTGGCTCACCATCTAATGACTCGTAATCCACTCCCTCTGGTACGGTCATAGAACTTAATCCGGGGTGTTTTACGGCTGCTACTTTTGCATGAGGTATCGCAATGCCCTCACCTATGCCTGTTGTTCCGCTCGCTTCTCTCTCCAATACGCCCTTTTTATAGCCATCTCTATCGTTTAATTTTCCACCTTTTTCCA
>CAMXTM010000196.1 GCA_947246775.1 uncultured Clostridium sp.
CTACATTATAAGCTATTAGCATTTATTTTATTTACTTTTAGACTACATCAAATATAGGTATTGAATAGGTTCTAAAATACTATATAATATTAGCTAATAGACTATAAAATATAAAGGAGGAACAATAAAATGAGTTTAAACGATTTCAAAGACAAACTTTTTGATTTACTGAATGAAGCAGACAATATGGAAATAAAGGACATCGAAGCGAATGATAAAGAAAATACATTTCAAATTTTTTTGGAAGATGGGCATTTATTTGAATTGGAATGTCGTCAAATTAGAAGCAATTAGACAGAAATGATTTACTAAAAAAAGATAATACAAAAACCGCTGTTGGTTATTTCGCAGCGGTTTTTTTCTTTTTATATATTAAATAATAATTCACCATAGGTTGGGAAAGGCCATATATCTTCATCAACCAGCATTTCCAACTCATCAGCAGGTTTTCTTAGTTCTTCCATTGCTGTTGCTACATGGTCTCTATAAAAGATTGCTTGCTCCTTATTATCGCACTGCAAACAGTGTGCCTTTTCTGTTTCCTCTTCTAATATTTGTAGATTATGATAGAACAATTTTATGTTTTCTGAAATATCATGCAATAATTTTTGTTCTACACTGACATCTTCTCCTACTTCTTTTACAATGCTTAAAGAGCGTGCCACATCACTTTTATATTTTACAACGGCAGGCAAGATTTGTTTTGATGCAATATCAATCATAGTTCTTGCTTCAATATTGATTTGCTTAATATATGCTTCGTAATGTATTTCTGCTCTGGATTGCAATTCTAAGTGATTCAATACTTTATGGCGTTCAAAGGTTTTTATGGTGTTGTCATAGGTCAGCGCTTCTATCGCATCTACCATAGTTGGTATATTAGGCAATCCCCTTTTTGCTGCTTCCTCAATCCATTCTTCAGAATATCCATTCCCATTAAAGATTACCCTTTTATGTTCTACATAGGTTTTGTGAATTAAATCATGTACTGCTGTTGTAAAATCTTCTGCTTTTTCCAATTCGTCCGCAAATTCTTTTAAAACATCTGCTACCACTGTATTTAATACAAAATTAGGACCAGAAATAGAGCCAGAAGATGGTACCATACGAAATTCAAATTTATTGCCTGTAAATGCAAAAGGAGAAGTTCTATTTCTATCTGTAGCATCTTTTTTGAGTACTGGCAGGGTATTGACACCAACTTTCATTTTGCCGCCCTGTATACTAGAAGTTGCCTCACCATGTTCTATTTGTTCAAATATATCTGTTAATTGCTCGCCTAAAAAAATGGAAACAATTGCTGGAGGCGCTTCTCCTGCACCAAGTCTATGGTCATTTCCTGGATTGGAAGCAGAGTGACGAATCAATGCAGCGTGCATATCTACTGCCTTTATGACTGCTACTAAAAATAATAAAAATTGTGCATTTTCATGTGGTGTTTTTCCTGGGTCTAATAAATTTTGTCCATCATCTGTACCAATAGACCAGTTATTATGTTTTCCACTGCCATTTACCCCTGCAAATGGTTTTTCATGCAACAAACAAGCAAGCCCATGATGACTCGCAATTCTTTTTAATGACTTCATAACAAGCTGATTGTGGTCAGTAGCAATATTACAGGTATCATATATCAAAGCAAGTTCATGCTGCGCTGGTGCAACTTCATTGTGCTGTGTTTTTGCAGAAACGCCCATTTTCCAAAGTTCTATATTTAATTCTTTCATAAAGTTTGCAATTCTTTCTTTAATGCTGCCAAAATAATGGTCATCTAATTCCTGCCCCTTTGGAGGTGCAGCTCCAAAAAGTGTTCTACCTGTAAATATCAAATCTTTTCTTTGTTTATATAGTTCTCTATCTATCAAAAAATATTCTTGTTCTGCTCCTGCATAAATATTGATTTTTTTAGATGTTGTATTTCCAAAAAGGCGCAGCACTCTTAAAGCCTGTTTATTGATTGCCTCTACAGAACGCAGTAAAGGTGTTTTTTTGTCCAATGCTTCTCCTGTATAAGAACAAAATGCTGTTGGAATACAGAGTGTCACACCAGCAGAATCTTCTCTTAAAAAGGCAGGAGAAGTGCAATCCCATGCAGTATATCCTCTTGCCTCAAATGTGGCTCTCAATCCTCCTGAGGGAAAAGAAGACGCATCAGATTCCCCTTTTATTAATTCTTTGCCTGAAAATTCTGTAATTGCTTTTCCGTTATTGACTGTTAAAAAAGAATCATGTTTTTCTGCTGTAATTCCTGTCATTGGCTGAAACCAGTGCGTAAAATGTGTTGCTCCTCTTTCCATTGCCCAGTCTTTCATTGCATTTGCTACTACTTCCGCTACAGATGCATTTAGCTCAGCGCCCTCCTCAATGGTATGCTGTAACTCTGTATAAATTCTTTTAGGCAAGTGTTCCCTCATTTGCGCATCATTAAATACATTTGTGCCGTAAAGGTCTACGATAGAAATTTTTTGCTGCATATCTGCCACCCTTTCTATTTTTTTAATATTACAAATATATGTAGTTCATTTTATCTATTTTACAGATAATAGCTTAGAAATACAACACTATATTTTATAATTTTTTATCACATAACAAAAAACCGCCTTTTTAGGGCGGTTTTTCGCTGTGTGTATGTATGTGTTTTATGCAGATAGAAAATCATCTGCGAGGGGAAGCAATGTCATTGGTGTTACATTTCCTCGTGCCATTTTTTGTATCAATTCTACGACACGACTTTCTGAGGTAGATAAACTTGCTATTTGTTCTTTTTCTACTAATTGTTCTTCCTTATACTTTGTGATTTCTATACCATAAACGGCATCTTCTGTTTCCTTTCCTTTTTTTCTTAACAGCCAATAGTACAAAAGATGCTCTTGACCTGTTTCATCAATTATTTTTTTGCAAAAAGTCAAAATACGTTCCATATTTTCCTCCTTCAGTGTTTTGTATTTATCCTCTGAAGTATATTATATAGACCTTTTGCACAAAATGCCACTAAAATATTACGACAAAACAATGCAAATTGCAACAAATTAGATAATATATGACATAATATTACACGATTTCATGTTATATTATGTCATAAGGATTTATATTTTGTCAAAACTTTACTATAAATACTATATATATCGTATAAAAACAATAACTTATTCTTCTATAACATAATCTTTTAACCGATTTGTCATTTCTTCTTCTGCGTATATTTCCAAATATACACCCTCCGCTCTATGTTCTTCTACTACAATTTCGCATTTTCCATGTATCATATTTAAAAGGCTACCCTCTGTATAGGGCAAAAATATTTTCATTGCTGTACGAAAACTTTTTAATAATGTTTCTATTTTTTCTAGCATAGCATCTAAACCCTGTTGTGTTTTTGCTGAAATAGAGACCTTATCTCTAGCAATTTCATCAATAGGCAAAGGCGTTTCTATATTTTTATCTATTTTATTAAAAACAGTTATCACTGGTGTTTTTTCACAATGAAGTCCCTTTAATGTTTGGTACACTACTTCCATTTGCTCCTGTCTATTTTCATTAGACGCATCTACTACATGAATTAAAATATCTGCAAAAGTTAATTCTTCTAATGTGGCACGAAACGCCTGTATTAAATGATGTGGCAATTTCTGTATAAATCCTACCGTATCAGTCAGCAATACTTCTGTACCATTTGGCAACTTTACTTTTCTAGTAGTTGTATCTAATGTAGCAAAGAGCTTATCTTCTGCTAACACACCAGCATTGGTTAAAGTGTTGATTAAAGTAGATTTTCCTGCATTGGTATAGCCTACCAGAGACAACAGTGGTGTTCCTTTTTTATTTCTTTGGTTTCTTAAAAGTTGCCTATGTGTTTGAATTTGGTTTAACTCTTGATTTAACTCTCCAATTCTATCTTTAATATGACGGCGGTTTGTTTCTAATTTTGTTTCTCCAGGTCCTCTTGTGCCAATGCCACCGCCTAAACGGGACATAGAAGCACCAATACCTACAAGTCTTGACAACCTATATTTTAGCTGAGCCAATTCTACTTGTATTTTTCCCTCTTTTGACATGGCGCGAGAGGCAAAAATATCTAATATAACCATTGTTCTATCCATAATTTTTGTTTGAAGTATTTGCTCCATATTTTTCATTTGAGCGGGTGATAGCTCATCATCACAAACAACACCAGAAGCATCATATGTTTGTAACATCATTTTTATTTCTTCTAATTTTCCTTTCCCGATATAATGCCCTGAATGGATTCTTTCCCTTTTTTGTATTGTTTTTGCTACAGTAATACCGCCTGCTGTTTTAACAAGTTCTTCCAACTCATCTAAGCAAGCTTCTGTGTTCATTGTGGCATGATTATCTAAATCTACGCCTATCAGTATTACTCTTTCTGGGGTTGTTTCTGATACATGAAACTGCATCTCTTTTGCCATATTATTTTTCACTCCTATATTCATACAAAATTTAGCGTGTCGAGTGATTCGGCACGCTAACATATTTGTTTTTACTATTAAAATTCCATCAAAATTCAAATTCTACATCAGAAAGTCTTCTTTTTATTTCTTCCATAACTTCCCTTTCTTCTTGTTCCCCATATGCCAAAAATGTCACTGTCATTCTAACACAAGGTTCTACATCGTCCCAAGGCACTGTAGAAATACATTTTTCTCTAATGAGATATTGACTAAAATCTTCGCCAGTTTCAAATTTTTCTCCACCTTTAATTCCTTTTGGTACTTTACAATAA
>CAMXTM010000197.1 GCA_947246775.1 uncultured Clostridium sp.
TGAAGTGGCTGCCTGAAATAATAATGCGATGTAAAACCTTCAGTATTCCCTTTGAGGGGTTGGTCAAAACACTAGTTTACTAGTAGTTTGATTTATTTCAAAGCATCTTTAAAAAATGTTTCTAATTTATCAAAAGGAATTTTATTTACATCATCATATAAATCTATATGCATGGCACCTGGAACAATATATAATTCTTTTGGTTCTGCTGCTGCGTCATATGCTGTTTCACTAAATGCTTTTGAATGTGCAATATCACCTGTAATAAACATAATTGGACGTGGTGAAATACTATCAATATGATTCAGCAAGGAATAATTCATAAATGGAAGCATACTTGTATCAGTAAAAGCACCACCTGCATTTGGATGCCAACCACGTTTTAAACCATAAAATGTCCACCATTCAACATCAAGTCCTGTCAAATCATCAGGAAGTTTATCAAGGGGAGCATTAGCAGGATAATTTCTTGTATAGGCTGTCTCTTGATTTGCAAAATCATTCCATCTCTGTTCTGATATACTTTTTATCATTGCATTACGGCTTTCACTGTCCATTGAATTACCCATTGCACTAATATCATACATTGCAGCAGTTGCAACTGCTTTAATACGAGAATCCATAGCTGCTGCTGAAAGTGCAAAGCTGCCACTACCACAAATACCAATAGCACCGATTTGTTCACGATTTACATAATTTAAAGAGCCAAGATAATCTACACCAGCGCTAAAATCTTCTGAAAAAATTTCTGGTGAAGAAATATGTCTTGGTTCTCCACCACTTTCACCATTATAGGAAGGGTCAAACGCAAGAACAACAAAACCTCTTTGTGCAAGCTGATTTTCATATACTCCTGGCCCTTGTTCTTTTACTCCACCATAAGGAGGGCCAATAACAATGGCTGGATAAGTTTGTGTTTCATCTAAATCTTTACTTGTATACAAGTCTGCTGACAACTCAATTCCATAACGATTTTTATAATTGACTGCTGTTCTTGTCACATTGTCACTTAATTCAAAAATATAATATTCTTCCATATTTTCATCTTCTCCTTTTGTCTGCTGACTTGTTGGTATAGATTGACTTGTTTGTGTTTCTATTTGGCTATTCTCTGGTGTTTGTTGCTGTGTGCTGCAAGCAGTTGCTGTAATCATAGTGGCAACGAGCAATGCAGATAAAATTTTTGCTCTAAATCTTTTCATTGTTTTTCCTTCCTTTCTCAAAACATCATTTGTATTATTTTAACTTAAAAGAAATATCAACATTTCCTTTTCCAACAGCATCTTCAAGTCCTGTTGTATCCTCAATATATCCTAATTTTGTATAACTGTATGAATTAGGAAATGTATCATAAAATACAACAATACAATCACTACCATAAAGCATAATATCACCTTTGTTTATTGTGTCAGGACGTTCACTGTTTGTAGGCAATGACTCTGGCATATAATAATATTTTTCATTGCCATGAAGTTCTGACATGGTATATATAGCTGGAAATTGTTTTACAAGCTCTTTTGTTGTATTATTATCATACAATACCGCACTAAATTCAGAATTACTAATTTTAATATTTATCATGGTATCCTCCTGTATATTTTCTTGTATACTTTCTATAACATTAACTGCTTCTTTCTTATTTAAATTTGTTGTCTCGTTTGTAGTACAACCCATAGCACCGAGTGCTGTAACTGTAAGTGCAAATAAAAGATTTTTCATGCAGATTCCTCCAATTTATTATTAATGTATTTTACAACTTTCGCTGGAACACCTACCACAATACTATTTGCTGGAACATCTTTTGTGACAACTGCACCTGCTGCAACAACAGCATTTTCTCCTATTGTTACACCACCTAAAATAGTTACATTTGCACCTATCCACGCATTTTTACCAATTACAATCGGTTTTGGTATCATATCTTGTCTATTTTGAGGTGAAAAATCATGGTCAAGTGTTGCTAATACTGCTTTATGTCCTATTAAAGCACCATCATTTATAGTAATACCACCTTGGTCTTGAAAACAACAACAGGAATTGATAAATACATTTTTGCCAATATTGATATTTTTACCACAATCTGTATAAAATGGTGGAAACATTCTAAATGTTTCATCAACAGGCTTTCCTATCAGCCTTGAAAAAATTTTGCATATTTCTTCTGGAGTATGATAAGAATTATTTAATTCTGTTGTAATTTTAATTGCTTCTTGACTTAATTGGTGCATATGTTGATGTACTTCAGAGCCTCCTTTTACAATAGAACCTGAATTCAAATAATTTAAAAATTCACTTGTTTTCATTTTTGATATCCCCCTTTATTGATTTTCTGTACTAATCACTACAATTTTGTTGCCCCATCCCTCTAATACTGGATTATTCTCTACTGCTGACACAAAATCCTCAGAAGCATCAAAATAACCTAATTTTGTATACTCCCCACTGATTTCTGCATCTTTGTAAAACAATATAATTCTGTTATCTGCAAAATAAACTTCTCCAGCTTTTTGTGAGGATACTGTTTCTGGATTTTGTGGGATTTCATATCTTGATGGAATGTCATAATACTGCATAACTTCCCAATTTTCGTAATCATCATAATGATAAATAGGCAGTCTTAAATCTCCTGCACCAACAAAACTTGCTATTGTTTTAGCAGTGTTATTATCATATAAATGTAATGTAAATGCTGTTCCCTCATCTCCAAAACGAACTTGAAGCTGTTCTATTGCTTCTGTACTATCATTATTTTCTGTAATAACATTGTTTGTAATATTTTCGTTTGTTTGTTTTTCTTTACTTGAACCACAAGCTGACAATATTGTAGTAAATGACAGTGCAAAAGCAGCAAATAATACTATTTTCTTTTTCATATTTTTTATTCTCCTTTTACAATTAGTTTTTTCTTTCCTGTTTTTTTATCAGGTAGTATTTTGTCTATAAACTCAACATAAAATTTTACATATTCTAAATGTTTTTCATTTAATATTTTTTTCATTTGAGAAAGCATTTCTGATTTGATATCTATATTTTTACTGCTGTCAGATGTTTGTGCAAGCATTTCAAAAGAATTACAAGAAAGCTGTCTAAACTGATAATCAAGTAGTCCTTCTATACAAAATCCCTCTATTGCAAGCGGATGTAAAAATTCCTTTTTTCCTTTATTTTCAAACCATAATATGTCTTCTTCTCTGCCAACAATATTTTCTGCTATTGTAAAAGGATATTTTCCTTTTTCTTTTTTCATTTTTAGTCTGTCTGTTATTTGATAGCGAATCAGTGGCTGAACATAATTATAAAGTGATGTAATATACATATTGCCGTTTTCTACTTCAATATAATTCATATCATCAAACAAATACATACCCTCTTGAAAATCAGCTTCTACTCCTAATACAAGAGATTCACTTGCACCATAAAAGTTAATCACATCTGAATGAAATACCTTTTTAAAATATTGTCTTAAATTATCACTCAAAGGCTCACCGCATGAAATTACTCTAAAAACATTGACGTTTAATGCTCTTTTTTCTATCAGTTCTCCTAATATTTTTATAGCAGATGGGTAACCTACAATCATATTTGGCTGAAAAGCATTTATCTTTTTAATCCATTCTTTTAAGGGCATATTGATGTCAATAAAAAGCTGACTCCCTTTTACTCCCTCAATACCATCACCTACTGCCATAGCACCACCATAGCGTCCATCTGTTGCTGCAATGTAAAGTATACGAGGCTTTTTAAACAAATATTTTAAGATTTGAGGCATTGACATATCCCATAACGCTGCTCTAATTACGCCGATTAGCATAGATTCCCATGCTTTATTATCATATACAAAATAGGCAGGTTTTCCTGTACTTCCAGAAGAATGAACTATATGATATTTGTTTTTGAAAGTTTTTTTATTTTTGTTTTTATCATTGTCAAATTGTATCAATTTCTGTTGTGATAAATCTTTTTGCGTCACAATTTTATCAAAATTTTGAATAAATGTCTTTTTATCTATGGTTGGAAATTTTGATAATGGTATTGTGTCTATGTTTTTTGATGTAATACCTGCTTCTGTAAATGCTTTGTGATAATATTCTGAATGTTGATAAGCATATTTTAATATTTTTCTAAGTTTTTTTTTGCTGTAATGCTATTATGTTTTTTCTTGTCATAGTTGTATTTCTTTTTGATTGATATAATTGCAATAGTAAATTTATGTAATTCATACAGTATCACCACCTTTTACAGAAAAAGTATACCCATTTTTATAATTTTCTCTGTGATAATATACTACTTCACCAGTTGTTTGATTGAAAATAATACTCCATTCTGTGGATTCATATTCGTTAAAATTATCTTTACTGACACTATCTAAAGCATTTTTCATTTGTTCTGTTGTAATAGTATTGTTTTCAGATAATATTTTTGTTAATATGTCATATCTTTTATGAGATTGTGCTGAACCAATACCATATTTTTCTCCTTCACTAACATAAAAATTAGTTAATACAGGCGTTTCTGTGACTATCATTTCGTTGTTAATATATTCTACTGCAACACTTTTTCCATTTGCATCTGATATCGCAAAATGAACCATCATATTCATAGAGGCGTGCATATCATATTGCTGTAAAAGTGCAATCGCTTCCTCAACAGTTGCTGCTTTATCAAGCAATAATCTTATTGCAGTTGTTGTTGTAATGTCTGGTTTATTGCTGTTTTGCTCAATCG
>CAMXTM010000198.1 GCA_947246775.1 uncultured Clostridium sp.
CTATTGTAATACCAGTAATTTCAATGTCATTTGACTTAGAAGCAATGGTATTTACTTCTCTATTCATTTCTTGTACTAAAAAATCTAGCTTTCTTCCTACTTGTCCCCCTTTTTGCAATATTTCTTTCAACTGTATTATATGGCTTTCCAATCTTGTTACTTCTTCGTCTACACAACTACGGTCAGCAAATAGTGCTGTTTCCATAGCAATACGTTGTTCATCTACCTCTATTGCTGACAAAAGTTCTTTTATTCTATTTTGTAACTTTTCTCTATACTCATCTACTACAAAAGGACATCTTTGTTTTACTGCTGTTACCATCTGTTGAATGCGTTCGCCCTTTTTTAGTATATCTTCTACAAGAGTACTTCCTTCTTTTTGTCGCATTTCTACAAATTTTAAAAGTGCTTCCTCTAGTGCAGGTGAAAGTGCCTCCCATAAAGTATCTTCTTCCTTTTCTGTTTTTTCTACAGTAATAACATCTGGAAAACGTGCTACTAAATCTAATGTGTTTTTTGAACTTACCTCAAACTTTCGCTCTAATTCGTGAAGTCTTTCTAAATATGCAATTGCTAATGGTTCATTTACCTTTACAATGACATTGTCAGAAGAAAAACTTTCAAACGTAATATAAACATCAGTTTTTCCTCTCGCAATTTCTTTTATAATTTTTTTACGGATAGTATCTTCCATTCCATTCATAAAACGTGGTAATTTTATAGATATATCATTGTATCTATGATTTACAGATTTTATTTCTACTACAAAATGGCAGTCATTTGCCATATTTTCTCCCCTGCCATAACCTGTCATACTTCTTACCATAACCTAAATACCTCTTTCTTTATAAAACACTCGTAAAAATAGATTTTCTATCTTTAGTATGGTCAAAACACATGCTACTCTATTGTGTTGTCTATTTTTACTAATATTGTTTTTTTGAATCTTTCCTATTATATAATACTATAGCACATTTTATCAAGTGAAATCACAACAAATTACAATTTTACACTGTATTTTATTCTTTTTTATGCTATAATAGCGGCAATATTAGTTGAAAAATCAATATATGCAGTAAAACACATTGGAAAGGAGAGATACTATGGCACTTGATGGCATTACTGTTGCAAGCATTGTATCTGAACTAAATCAAAAACTAATTGGGGGTAGAATAGACAAAATTTATCAGCCTTTAACTGATGAAATTATTTTTACTGTCAGAAGTATAGGACAAAATTATAAAGTTCTTGTTTCTGCCAATTCTAGTCACCCTCGTATTCATATTACACAAATACAAAAAGACAATCCTATGTCGCCACCTATGTTTTGTATGGTTATGAGAAAATATATTGCAGGAGGAAAAATCACAAAGATATATCAACCTGATTTTGAACGTATTATCATCTTAGAAGTAGAATCTATGAACGAATTAGGTGACATAACTGCCAAAAAACTAATACTTGAAATAATGGGTAAACACAGTAATTTTATTGTTACAGATGAAAACAACAAAATATTAGATGCTATTAAAAGAGTTTCTCATGACAAAAGTTCTGTTAGAGAAGTTCTTCCAGGAAAAGAGTATTGCATGCCTCCATCACAACAAAAACAAAATCCTCTTTTTATCACAAAACAACACATGGAAGAACAATTACAAAAACAACCAGGTGCAAAAGTACAAGAAGTGCTTTACAAGAGTTATACTGGTATTAGCCCTATTTTTGCCAGTGAAATTTGTTTTAGAGCAGGCATAGAATCTTCTTGCTTTTGTGAACAGCTTACAGAACAAAACAGAGAAAATATTTTTACTACTTTTTATGATGTCTTAGAACAAATAAAAAATCAGCAATTTTGCTATTCTATTTATTATGATTCTAATAATCAAAACTTATTAGATTTTAGTGTGTTGGATATGAAACAATTTCAGCAGTTTCCAAAACAGCAATATGAAAGTATATCTACACTCTTAGAACAATATTATGCAGAAAAAGACAATCTATACCATGTACGCCAAAAATCACATGATATGCGTCGTATTTTAATTTCTAACATAGAACGCTGCATCAAAAAGAAAGAAATACAAAAAAAGACAGAAAAAGAAGTTGCCTCAAAAGATACATGGAAAATAAAAGGCGAACTTTTAACAGCAAATATCCACTCTATTCCCAAAGGTATTACTACTTTTCGTACAGTTAATTTTTATGATGAAGAACTAAAAGAAATAGATATTGCGATTGACCCTACAAAAACACCAGCAGAAAATGCTCAAAAATATTTTAAAAAATATAACAAGGCAAAAAGAACTTTAGCTGCATTGGAAATACAAAAAAAACAAAATGATGATGAATTAACTTATTTAGAAAGTATATTTAACTCTTTGCAAACTGCAAAAGAAGAAGCAGACTTAGACGAAATTCGTATAGAATTGGCAGAACAAGGTTATATGAAACGCAAAACGGCAAAAAAAAATAAAGGACAAAAACCAAAAAAAGCAAAACCATTGCATTATGTTTCTTCTGATGGTTTTGATATTTATGTTGGAAAAAGTAATACGCAAAATGACGAGCTTACACTACGCTTTGCAGAAAGTAATGATATTTGGTTGCACACAAAAGAAATTCCTGGTTCTCATGTTATTATAAAAACAAATGGTACTGATATCCCTGACCAAACTCTTTTAGAAGCCGCCAATCTTTCTGCTTATTTTAGTAAAAGTCAACAAAGTTCTCAAGTACCTGTTGATTATACCTTCAGAAAATATGTTAAAAAGCCAAATGGTGCAAAACCTGGTATGGTAATATATGAAAAAAATAAAACAGTATATATTACTCCCAATGAAATAATGATAAAAAATTTAGAAACTAAATAATAAGTAGAATAAGCCCAAGCTAAGCTTGGGCTTAAAACTATTACTACTGCATTCTAAAATATTCTGACATAGTAGCAATAAATTGACTATTTGTTGGCTTTGATACCATATAATATCCTGCTAATTCATAAAAAATTTCTTTTCCTGCTCTTTTCCATGCTGTTTCAATTGCATGGCGTATTGCTCTTTCCACTTTCTCTGCTGTTGTATTATATTCTTTTGCAATATCTGGATATAAACCTTTTGTTACAGAAAGAATCGCTTCTTTATTTTCTATTACCATTACAACACCAGTTCTAATAAAATGATACCCCTTTATACTTGCTGTAATTCCCATTCGATTTAACAATTTGGAAATCATATTTTTTAATTCATTTATCCTTTGTTCCTCATATATTTTGTCTACTCCTTTCTGAAAATATTTTTGTGTCATATTAGCCTTTTCTTTAATAGCTGCTACTTCTTTTCGTGCAGTAAAGACTTGAACTATTCTCTCCAACAATATATTGGATTCAATTGGTTTTGTCATATAATACATAGCTCCTAAATCCATAGCTTGCCGTACAACCCCATCTGTACCTATGGCTGACAATATAATACATGTACTACCAATTCTTTTTTTATTGAGTTCCTCTAAGACCCATAAACCATCCCTTTCTCCTAAAAGAATATCCATTAATATCATGTCTGGTCTTTTTTCTTCCGCTTCTTGTAAAGCTTTTTCCCCATTATTGACCATACCTATTACTTGTACACTTATGTTTTCTTCTAACCTTTCTTTTATATTTTTCATATAGTCTACATCATTGTCGGCTAGAAGTATTGTTTTTTTAGAAATATTTAGCATATTCTTATTTCCTCCCTTTATCGTATTTTTAGCTTTTTCAGTAAAAATGCAACAAAATGAGTACTTTTACAAAATCAAGAAAAGCATCCCTTTCTCATTTTCTAGTGCACATTATTATTATACAACTTGTGACAAATTTTTTCTATAGATGTTGCATGAAATTGTCGTTTTTTTGCTTCAATAAATTCTTAATTGAGTTTTTGGTAATTCGTACAGTATTTTATGCATTTCATGCAAGTGATTCTCCAAAAAATTACTTTTATTACTCTTTCTTGACTTTATTGTTGTTAGCCGTATAATATTATTTAGTAAAGGCAAATTATTTTTACAATATAATTACAAAGGAGGATATTTTTTTATGCTTTTCTCAAATTGCAGTGTTTTACGTCCCAATGGAGAAATATTAGAAAATGCATATTTGCAAGTGACAGATGACAAAATAACATACATTGGTACTAAAAAACCTGCTCGACATACAGGTGCTATTTACGATTATACAAACAAATTACTTTTACCTGGTTTTATTAATACGCATAGTCATGTACCTATGACATTACTTCGTAGTGTTGGTGCAGATTTACCTCTCGACCGTTGGCTCTCTGAAAAAATTTTTCCTTTAGAAGATAAATTAAATAAAGATTGGGCTTTCTCTGGTACACTATTAGGTATTGCAGAAATGTTACGCAGTGGTGTTACTTCCTTTTCCGATATGTATTTTTTTGGTGAATCTCGTGCTAATGCTGTATTAGAATCTGGTATCAATGCAAATCTTTCTATGGGTATTCTTTGTTTCGATGATTCCCCTTTTGAAAAAGCTCCTATGGTTCAAGAAAGTAAAGATTTATTTCAGGCTTATCATAATGCAAATGGGGGACAGTTAAAAGTAGATATTGGTCTTCATGCAGAGTATACATCTAATCCTACTATTGCCAAAGCTGTTAGTGAATATGCCAAAGAAATTGGGGCAAATATACACATTCATCTTGCTGAAACAAAAAAGG
>CAMXTM010000199.1 GCA_947246775.1 uncultured Clostridium sp.
TAGTAATAATACGCATTTTTATACTGTCCTATATTGACAAACGCTGCCTGCATACCTGCTAAAACGGCTTCTACTCTACCTACATAGATATTACCTACAATGCTTTTATTTTGCTTATTTTCTACAAAATATTCTACTAATTCTCCATCTTCCACGATTCCCATATTGATTTGATGTGCAGAACAATCAATCAATACCCGATTCATATTTTTCCCTCCTTTCAAAACAAAATTTTATATATTATAGTTCTCTAATTCCTATTTCTTCTGCCAATCCTACCAAGTTCTGTCCCTCTGTTCTCATTAAGTCCAATCTGTGGTATTTTATACTATATTTATTAAAATCTAACCCCAAAAATTGATAAAAACTTTCTAGCACTGGTTCTGGTTTTAAATTTCTTCTGCTTCCTGCCGCCAAATACAAATATAGTTTTGTTTGCTCTCCCTCTGAAATGTCTTTTATATCAAATATATCTTCTCTAATATCTGTTATTTTTTCATTCTTTTTTGTCTTTTTCATTACTAATATTTCTTTTTGTGCTAAATATTTTTTTATTTCCTCATCTAATGCTATTTGGCTCAATTTTTTATCTGGATATACGATATATTTTGCTCCATCAATCGATGCCATAGCACTATCTGTTTTTTTTGTTATTAACACACTATCAAGCACTTTTACTCCCTTTGGCAATGTCTTATTTAACTCATTTTTTACAATACTTGGCTCTATTCGCTCAGCCATTTCAAAATCGCCATACTCTCCCTCACTTGTTGTACCTAATGTTAATGGATTTGCAAAAGACAACAACTGATGTGGATTAAATCCTTGAGAATATGCTACAGGCAATTTTGCCCTTTTTATAGCCCTTTGAAACAACCTCATAATATCCAAATGCCCTATAAATTTGACTTCTTCCCCTTTTGTAAATTTTACCCGATAAATATAATGTTCTTTCGGCTTTGTAAATCCCTTTTTACTATAGTCAATTTGTTCCTTATTCATAACAAACTCCTCCCCCAAAACTTTTTGCACCACAGTGGGAACACTCTTGTCTACAATTTGGTGTTACTTCTTCTTTTAATGCTTTTTCTCTTTCTTGTATCAAAAATTGCTTTGTCACTCCCACAGAAATATGGTCCCATGGTAATATTTCATCATACTCCCTTTTTCTATTCGCATAAAAGCTAGGGTCAATTCCTGTATCTTCAAATGCTTGTACCCATTTATCATACTGAAACAAATCATTCCAACCATCAAATTTACAGCCAAGCTGCCATGCTCTATACAGCACCTTTGCAATTTTTCTATCTCCTCTTGCTATCACTCCCTCCAATGAGCTTAATTTTGCATCATGATAATTATATTTTAGTTGTTTTTTTGTAATCTGTTTTTTGACTGTTTTTGCTTTTTCTAAAAATTCATCAAATGTATTTTGTGCGTCCCATTGAAATGGTGTAAATGGTTTTGGTACAAAACAGGAACTGCTTGCGACTACTTGTACTGGTCTTGGACGTTTTTCTTTTGGCATCTCATAATATTTTTCAACAATCTTTTCTGCAAGTTCTGCTATTCCTTTTAAATCTTCTTCTGTTTCTGTTGGTAATCCTATCATAAAATACAGTTTTACTCTTGTCCACCCTCCTGAAAAAGCAAGAGCGCAGCCATTTAATATATCTTCTTCTGTTAAATTTTTATTGATAACATTTCTTAATCTTTGTGTACCTGCTTCTGGCGCAAAGGTTAAAGAACTTTTTCTTACTTCTTGTATCTTTTCCATTAAGTCTAATGAAAACGCATCAATTCTTAATGAGGGTAATGATATATTGACTTCTTGTTTCGCAAATTCTTCTAAAAGACCATTCGCAAGTTCTTCAAAACAAGTAAAGTCACTTGTACTCAATGATATTAGTGATATTTCTTCATGCCCAGAAGCCGCTACCAATTCTTTTGCTTGTTTCAGTAATGTTTTAGCTTTTTTTTCTCTTACAGGTCTATAAACAAATCCTGCTTGGCAAAAACGGCACCCTCTGATACAGCCCCTAAAAAGTTCTATCATGAACTACATCAATCAATGGTACTAACTGTTTTTCTGGATAGTATACACTGTCCATATCTGTTACAATAGTCTTTTTAATTACTTTTCTAGCATTTGGATGATTTGGTATAAAAGATGCAATTTCTCCGTTTTCTTTATATGTTACATCATAATACTTTGGTATATATATACTATCAAATTGCAACAGTTTTTCTAAAAATTGTTCCTTTGTTCCTCCTTGCTTTTTATTTTGTTTATATAAATCTAATATATCATCATATAATACTTCTCCCTCTCCTAAATAGAAAAAGTCTACAAACTCTGCTAATGGCTCAGGATTATAGGCACAAGAGCCGCCACAAACTATAATAGGATCACTTTCTGTCCTATCTTTTGCAAAAAGTGGTATTTCTGCCAAATCCATCATATTTAACACATTTGTATAACTCATTTCATACTGCAATGTAAATCCTAAAAAATCAAAGTTCTTTACATCTTGCTGTGTTTCTATAGAAAAAAGTGGAATATGATTCTCTCTCATTTTTTGCTCCAAATCTGTCCATGGTGCAAACACTCTTTCGCAATATGTGTCCTCTCTCCTATTTAAAAAATAATATAATATCTGCAAGCCCAAATGTGACATACCTACTTCATACACATCTGGAAAACAAAATCCAAAACGTATATCTATTTTTTCTACATCTTTTACTACCATATTGATTTCATTACCTGTATATCTCGCTGGTTTTTCTACCTGCAAAAGTATTTCATCTGGTATACGATTTTTCATACTTTTTCCCTCCTAAAATTTTACGCAGTATATTCATAATAACTCATTTTATCAAAAATTGCACGAAAAATATAATACAGCTATAAAAAAAGACTGTCTACTATAAGACAGCCCTTTAAAAAATATTATTCTAATGTGTAATCAACAAAAATGTCATTTACCACTTCTTTTAGATTTTCAGCAGTATATGCTTCTTCAGCAGATTTTACATTTACTACTAATAGGATTCCCTCTCCATTTTGTTCCTTATCTTTTAAATATCCTGCAAAATTTATATTAGTAGTACCATTTTCCTCTGTTTTATAAATAACTGTATCAAATACTCCATAAGGTATATGCCCCTCTGTAGTAAACTCACACGCATTATCAAATGTTTTTTGCAATACATCATTCATTGTCTGTTTTGTTTGTGCTGACATAGTAAAAGGTACATCAGTTTGTTCCTCACTATTTGCTAATGCATTATATACTTTTGCAATATCTTTAACACTTACAATGGTATTACGCCCTAACAATTGTGACATATTATCATCTAACATTACACCAATACTACTTAAATCATACAATACCATATCTTTTTTATCAAACTCTTTCCACAAATTGATTATCGCTGGATTATTTAATAGCTCCATACTTTCTAATATCGTTTTTGTTTCTCCCTCTGCAAAGTTCTCTTTGGAACGTGCATATTGCCCATTATATTCTGCAATAGAAACATCAACACTATCTTCTAATGAAATGCCATTTTCTATAAGAGAAGCATATAACATAGGTTTTAAAACATCTCCTGGTTCAAAATTACTATTCACATCACCATAGCTTCCTAACACTTCACCGCTTTTTAAATCCATTAAAAGCATTGTCCAATTTAAATCTTCTGCATTTTCATTGACTATATTACTTAAATATTCATTATAGTCTATATTTTCCTTACTTTTATTGTTTTCATTATCATTTACTTCCGTTTCATCTTGGGCAGCCACATTATCCTCTTTTTCTGATTCATTTGCATTGCTACACCCAAAACACAGCAATCCTAAACAAATAATACACAATATCAAAATTTTCTTTTTTAACTTTCTCATGTTACAATTCCTCCTTATACTAAAAACTATTTTTTTAATGAACTATGATTATAGATTATTACATTTATACTAAAATTGCAATGTTTTTTTCATAAAAAATAAAAAAATCTTTCAGACAGCATCAACTTATCTGAAAGATTTCTATTTATTCCTCTTTTTCAACAGAAATGGTATATACAAAATTAGCACATTCAAACACATCATTATTGACCTGCTTTCCTGTTAACACAACATCCATATAAGATGTCTTTTTCATAATTGCACATTTCATTTCTTCTGCTGAAATATATCCTGCATTTATTGCATCTAATATACCATTTAATATCAGTATATCACATTCCCCTGTCTCTAGTATTTTTTTTGCAAATGTAAATCCTGTTCTAATTTCATTTGAAATTTCTCTTTTGATGCCCTCATCTGTTTCATCAACACATTCTCTTATTTTTTCAAAACAAAATATTCTAAATTCAGGTTCTAATCTTTTTAATGGCTCTATCTCTGTTTTATTATCATAATCCATAAACTGTATCATTATCACTGAATGACCATGACTCAATTCACGTATTCCTCTTCCAATGGCAAGTGATGTTTTGCCTTTTCCACTTCCATAATAAACAAATACATTGCCTTTTCTCACTGTTCTTCAGCTGCTACTCAAAATATGGACAAATATATCCATATCGAGAATTTTACTGTTTCAACGTGTATGCTTTTGAAAGAATTTCTTCTATTCTACTCACAAGTTCAGGTACACTCCACAGTCGTAAATTCCCGACTAGCCATCGGTACATACCTAATAAAGT